>CALWRM010000033.1 GCA_944383925.1 uncultured Clostridia bacterium | reverse complement strand
CCATCGACAAAGCGGGCAGGCGCCTCCAGCGCCCACTCGCTTCCCCCAAAAAGCATCACCCGCCGGAGCCCACAGCCTCCCTTGTGAAAGGGAGGTGGCGGCAAAGCCGCCGGAGGGATTCCACCCCACAGCGAAGCCGCCGCGCCACCCTTCCATCCCCAAGCACCAAGCAGCACCCATCAACAAAGCGAGCAAGCGCCTCCAGCACTCGCCCGCTTCCTCCAAAAAGCACCGCCCGCCGGAGCCCATTGCCTCCCTTGTGAAAGGGAGGTGGCGGCGCAGCCGCCGGAGGGATTCCCTCCCCCGGCTTTTTCAACGGGCGCGCTTTCGATTACAGCGCCTCCGCTTGCCTTCCGTACAGCGGCGCGTACGCCGCGGCCAGGCGGATGGCCTCCACCATGCTCACCTCGCTGGCCTTGCCGCTGCCCGCGATGTCGAAGGCGGTGCCATGATCCACGGAGGTGCGCAGGAAGGGCAGGCCGATGGTCACCGAGATGGTCCGCTCGAAATCCACCATCTTGGTGGCGATGTGCCCTTGGTCGTGGTACAGGGAGATCACGCCGTCAAACTGCCCCTGCAGCGCCAGATGGAACACGGAATCCGCGCCGATGGGGTCGGATACCCGAATCCCCTGCGCCCGAGCCCGCTCCACGGCGGGCTGGATGTGTTCCATCTCCTCCCGCCCAAACAGGCCGTTTTCCCCTCCGTGGGGATTGAGCGCCGCCATGGCGATGCGCGGATTTTCCTGCCCAAGCCGCCGCAGCGCCTTTTCCACGCGCACGATGTAGGCAAACACCCGCGCCTCGTCGATGTAGTCGATGGCCTGGCGCAAGGAAAGATGTCTGGAAAGGAAGAATACCCGAAGCCCCCGCACCTGGAACATGGTCATGGGATCCTTCGTGCCCGTCAGGCCGCCCAGGATCTCCGTATGGCCGATGTAGGGCACCGAGGCCTTGCGCAGGGCCTGCTTGTTGATCGTGGTGGTGGCCAAGGCATCCGCCTGACCGGCTTGCAGCAGCTGCACGGCCCGCTCGATGAAGGCGTAGGCAGCGCGGCCCGCGCTCTCCTGCACCTGTCCGAAGGGCGTTTCCTCGGCGCGGATGTTGCGCAGGTCCACCAGGTCCAGCGTGCCGGGGGTGAAGAGGGCGTCCTGGGCGTCGCGCGTCACGTGCAGGCGCAGGTTCGAGCCCGTCACGTCCAGGGCTCGCTCCATGCAGCTCCCCTCGCCCACCGCCAACGGACGGCATAGGCGATACAGCTCCTCCTGCGCCAGGGCTTTGGCCACGATTTCCGGCCCAATGCCGGCCACGTCGCCGATGGGGATCACGATCACAGGCCTTGTTTGCATGCAGAACCCTCCCATTGCAATTTCTATATTTTTGTGCGCCGTCTACAGGGCGCTGGATTTTTCCAACATTTGGGAAATAGCGTCCGGGCCGCCGATCATGCCGCCCTTGGTCAGCAAGAGCAAGCCGTCGAAGCGGCCGCCCACCAGGCGTCCGCACACGGCCAAGGGCAGCAGCTCGCAGACCAGGTCCACGCCCTTGGCGCCGGCCTGCTCCAAAAAGCCCCTGGCGATGTCCCCACCGCTGAGGTAACAGCGGGAGACGTCCCTGCGCGCCGCCAAGACCTGCACGGCGCATTCGCAAAGCCGCTGGCAGACCTCGGCGGCTCGGCCATGCAGCTGCGGGGCCTCCACGGTGCTCAGGACCAGGCCCGTTCCCTCGGGCTGGGAATCGAAGAAGGCCAATGCCCGGCCCGCCTCCGCCAAAGGATCCGCCAACAGGGCCTGCAGGTCGCAGGCGTGGTGGGCAAATCCCCCTTTTTCCAGCAGAAACGCCACCTGCCGCCTGGACTCCACGGTTCGGCTGCCCACCACCACCAGCGCGGTTCCCTCCTTGGGCCGGGGCTTGGGGAAGCGGGCCCTGGTCAGCGCCAGGGTGAAGGGGCCGGGATCGAAGCAAGCGAAGGGCAGCCCGCTCTTCAGCAGGGCCTGGGCGATGGAGGAGAGGTGTTGGTCCGTGCAGGCGTCAAAGACCAGCACGGGCGCCTCCGTGGCCCGCAGGGCCTGGCCGATGGCCTCCGGCCCCTGGGTGACCGCGTCCAGGCCGATGTGGGCCTGTTCCCGCCGGGATTGGGCCGCGATGGCCCGGCCGACAAAGCAGGAATGCACGGGCGTGCGCGGGTCGTGGACCAAGCCCGTCTCCAACAGGGGCACGCCGTGCACCAGCACGGCGCCGCCGGCGCAGATCCTGCCGGCGGCTGGCGAGGCGCTGACCACGGCGGCGCGGGCGCCCGGCGGCAGAACGTCCAATACCGCGTCCAATTCCGCCCCCAGGTTGCCCCGCAGGGTGGAATCGATGCGCTTGCTGAGCACCGCCTCCGGCCCGGGATAAAAGCGCTCCACCAGCCCGCGCACCCGGGCGTAGGCCTGGTCTTTGGGCAGGGCGCGGCTGTCGGCGTTGATGGAGAGCACCTCCCGGCCCGCCAACAGCCCCGGAAAGACCTCTGGGGTGGGCGAGGCGGCCGCGGCATAGCCCAGACCCGCCAGCATGGCGCCCGTATCGTTGGCGCCGGTCAGGTCGTCGGCAACGATCAAAAGCTTGAGCAAGGCGTAAAGTCCCCCTTTGCCCGGCGGCGCGCCCGTCCCTATAGGGAGGCGTCCGCGGCCGGAATGATGTTGACGCTCTTTTCCTGCAGCTGCTTGAGCTCCGCCTTGGAAAACTCCTTGTCCGTGATGACCCCCGCATATTGGTTCAGCGAGGTGATCAGGCACATGGCGGAGGAGTAGAACTTGCCCGCGTCCGCCAGCAGGTAGCACTGGGCCGACAGCTCCATGGCCAAGCGCTTGAGATAGGCCTTGTCGAAGTTGGGCGAGAAGGTGTTGAAGCTGTAGTCGATGCTGGAGGCCCCGAGAAAGGCCTTGGAAAAGCGGAACTGGCGCAGAAACTGCTCGCTGGCATGGCCGCTGACCGAGCCCGTCGCCTGGTTCACCGTGCCGCCCACCATGGTGACCGAAAGCCCGGCCTGGGCGAGCAGCTGGGCGATGTTCAGCTCGTTGGTCACCACGGAAACGTCCAGCTGGCTCTCGCACAGCAGCTGGGCCAGCGCGCCCACGGTGGTGCCGCTGTCCAGATACAGGGAATCGCCGCTTTGAATGAAGGAGAGGGCCTTGCGGGCGATGAGCAGCTTCTGCTCCCGGTGCACCTGCAGCTTTTCGCTGTAGGCCGTCTCCCGCACGATGCTCGAGGGCAGGCGGGCCCCCCCGTAACAGCGCTCCAGCCGGCCCTGGCTGCAAAGCAGGTTCAGGTCGCGGCGGATGGTCATGGCGCTGACGTTCAGCTGCGCGGCAAGCTTCTCCACGGAGGCGTAGCTCTTTTCCTTGACGACGGCGATGATGTGTTGCAAGCGCATATCCTGCATGGCTGCAAATTCTCCTTCCTAAAGCGCGGCAAGACCGGGAACGAACGGGCTTGGAGCCAATCCAAACAAGATGCGCCTAGTATAGGCCCAAAAGAGGCCGCCGTCAACCAATTTTGATAATTTATGTTCGAAATTGTTTTGCTTTTGCGCGGCCCGCAGCAAAAAAAGCGTCCCCGCCGGTCTTGCCGGAGGGGACGCCCAGCGCCTTTGGCGCTTGCAAGCATCAGTCGGACGTGTAGGGGAGCAACGCCACGTGGCGGGCGCGCTTGATGGCGATGGAAAGCTGGCGCTGGTGCTTGGCGCAGTTGCCGCTCATGCGGCGGGGCAGGATCTTGCCGCGCTCGGAAATGAAGCGGCGAAGCCTGTTGAGATCCTTATAATCGATATTGGCAACCTTATCCACGCAGAACTGGCAAACCTTGCGACGGGGCTTGCGGCCGCGAGGACGGCGTACCCTTTCGCCTCTATCCTCGGACATGTGTTGTATCCTCCTTGATCGTTAGAATGGGAGCTCGTCGTCGTCCACCTGGGTGAACCCTTGGCCCGTAAACTCGTTCGAGGGCTCGCTGTGGCGCGGCGCCGCGTTGGAGCCGCCGTACCCGCCCGCGTTGCCCTCCTGGGAGGGGCGGCTGTCGACAAACTCGACGTCCTCCGCCACCACCTCGGTGACCGTGCGCTTGGTGCCGTCCTTCGCCTCATAGGAGCGGTTTTGAAGGCTACCCACCACGGCGATCCTGCGGCCCTTGGAAAAATAACGGCTCACAAAATCCGCGCTCTGCCGCCAGGCGACAACGTCAAAAAAGTCGGACTCGCGTACGCCCTGCGCGTTGGCGAACCTGCGGGTGACCGCGATTCGAAAGGTGCATACGGAAACGCCGCTTTGCGTTGTGCGAAGCTCGGGGTCCTTCGTCAAATTTCCGATGAGAATGACCTTGTTCACAGACGAACACCTGCCTTTTCTTACGCCTCGATGCGGGTGACCAGGTAGCGCATGATCTGATCGGAGATCTGAAGGTTACGCTCCAGCTCGCGGGGGAACTCAGGAGCGGCGGTCATGTGCAGCAGCACATAGTAACCCTCGTTCTTGAAGTTGATGGGATAGGCCAGACGGCGCTTGCCCCACTCGTCGATCTTGTCCACGGTGCCGCCGTTGCCGGTGATGATGCCGGAAAAGCGCTCGATGAGCTCCTTGCGGGGCTCGTCCTCCATGGCGGGATCGATCACGTAGAGAACCTCGTACTTGTTCATCATGAGAAACTTTCACCTCCCTTTGGACTTGAAGGCGCGGCTTTTTCATGCCGCGCAAGGTGTGATGTGCGGAAGGGGACCGGGGCCCCCGCGGCCAACGCGCTGGCCACGCCCGCGTCTTATTATTCTATCACGCAATGCCCGGCCGCGCAAGCGGCGGAAAAGGTTAAATCTTTGCCGGGGCCGGGGCGAGGGAGGGGCTTTTCGGCAAAAGCCCCTCCCTCGCGCTCCCACCCCAAACCGCACGGCCGGCCCGCTGCGTAGGGCGCGGCCTTTGGCGGTTTCCCCGCCCCCTGCCTTGACGGCCGGCAGAGGCGCTGCTATGCTTAAGGCGAAACGGGGACCTGGGCCGCGGCCCGATCCGATTGCGGGAACACGACGAGGGAGGGATTTTCCATGACGCCAAGGCAGTTGGTCAAGGATACGCTGGAATTTCGGAACGGTTCCTTCCGGGCGCCCAGGCAGCTTTGGCTCCTGCCCTGGGCCCAGAGCCGCTACCCGGAGATGGTGGAGCGGCTCAACCGGGAGTTCGCCTGGGACATCGCCTCGCCCGCGGTGGAGTACGCGGCCTACCCGCCCACCCAGGGAAACGCCTACGAGAGGGGCGAGTTTGTGGACGAATGGGGCTGCCGCTTTGTGAACATCAACCCCGGCTACATCGGGGAGGTGAAGCGCCCCCAGATCCTGGAGGACGATTGGAGCGACGCGGAGCGGGTGTCGCTGCCGGAGGGCTGGCTGAGCTTTGACATCGAGCAGGTCAACCGCGCCTGCGCGGCCAGCGACCGCTTCCTGCTCAGCGGCTGCTGCCCCAGGCCCTTTGAGCAGCTGCAATTCTTGCGGGGCACGGCCAACCTATATATGGACCTGATGGACATGCCCAGCGCCATGTGCGGCTTTCTGGAGCGGATGCACGACTTCTATTGCCGCCTGATGACCAAATGGGCGGAAACGGACGTGGACGCCCTGTACTTCATGGACGATTGGGGCTCCCAGCGGGGGCTGCTGATCCATCCGGCGCTGTGGAAGAAGGTGTTCTATCCCATGTACCGGGAGTATGCGGACATCGCCCACAGCCATGGCAAGAAGCTGTTCATGCACTCGGACGGCGACACCTACGCCATCCTGCCGGACCTGGTGGACATGGGCCTGGACGCCATGAACGCCCAGCTGTTCTGCATCGGCCTGGACAGGCTGAAGGACTTCCGGGGCAAGCTCTGCTTCTGGGGCGAGATCGACCGCCAGCAGCTCCTGCCCTATGCCAGCGTGGAGGAGATCGGGCGGGCGGTGGCCCGGGTGCACGACACCCTTTGGCAGGATGGCGGCTGCATTGCCCAGTGCGAGTTTGGACCGGGGGCGAGGCCGGAGAACGTGTACGAGGTCTTCCGCGCCTGGGACCGCCTGACGGGCGGCGGGGAATAGGACGGGGCGGCCGGGTTTTCCGGCCGCTCTTTTTTTCGGGCTGCGCTGCCGGGCGCGGCGGGGCCCTCCGGCGGCGCAGGCTGGCGCGCGGAGGCGCGAGGCGAAAAAAACCGCCGGCGCCGCCCGCGTTGGCGGGGGACCGGCGGAAACGGGCCGCGCGGAGGCTAGAAGTCCGAGCAGCGCACCAGGGCCTTGATGAAGCCCTTGGGCTTGTTGACCATGTCCTCGTTGGCGCGGTCGAACTCGTCCAGAGCGTAGATGTTGCGGCAGACGCCCTTGTACTGCCACTGGCCGCTGGAGAGCAGGGCCAGGGCGTTGCGGCAGCAGGCCGCCTGGAAGGCCTCGCGCCGCTCATGGGTGTTGATGGCGGTGATGCCCTTCCAGCCCCACAGCCGCAGATCCAGCGTGCGGGGGCCGCCCTGGTGCCAGCCGGCGATGCCCAGCGTGCCGTGGATGGCGGTCATCTCCCCGGCCAGGGTCAAGGCGCTCTGGGTGCCGGCAAATTCCGCCACCAGGGGCAAGCCCTTGCGGTACATTTCGTCGTTCCACTCCGTGACGAGGTAGCGGGACGGCAGCTGCTCGGGGGTATACAGCTCGTCGGCACCGAAGCGCTCCGCGTTTTCCCTGGCCTCGGGCCTGGGGTCCACGGCGATGATGCGGCCCGCCCCCTGCAGGCGCAGCAGGGTCATCAGCCCAAGGCCCATGTAGCCCGTGCCCACCACGGCCACGGTGTCCCCGGCCTTTTCCAGGCGCAGCTTGCTGGCCACGCTCACCAGGCAGGAGAGCGGCTCCGCCACGGCGTCCTCGTCCGCCAGGTTGTCGGGAATCTTCACCAGGCATTCCTGCTTGCACAGGCAATACTCGGCGTAGCTGGGCGTGCAGCAAAGCCCGGTGACCCGGTCGCCCAGGGCAAAGCCGCGCACGCCCTCGCCCAGGCCGGCCACGGTGCCCAGGGGCTCGTGCCCCATGAACTCGCCGCCCTGGGCCTCGTCCCAGGGATGCCATTCCGACATGCACAGCCCCGTATATTTGACCTTGACCAGCACCTGCCCGGGTCCCGGCACGGGTTCGGGCACCTCCACGACGGTGCTCCTGCGCCGTCCCAACATCTGCATGGCCTTCATCGCTCACCACTCCTTTTCCCATCCGGGCGCTGCGCGCCTTCTTTTTTGCATGGTAACACGGCCGGGCCCCGCTGGCAAGGAGGAAATGGGCGCCCGCGCCCGCTTTCGTGTTGACAAGCCCGCCGCGGGCGCGGTATTGTTAGCATAGCGGAGACTTTGTCTCGCCGCAAAAAAAACAATAGGAGGGGTTTTGCGTGAAGATCGTCGATCTAAAGAGCGCCATCATCGGCAACAACATCTGCCTGCGCATCAAGACGGACAAGGGCGTGGACGGCTACTCCCAGGTGGAGGAGAACAAGGACTTTGTCAACGCCACGGTGCCCTATTACAAGGAGATGATCCTGGGCTGCGATCCCACCAACGTGGAGGACGTGATGCGCCGCATCCGCCGCGTGGGCGCCTTCAAGCCCTGGGGCAAGATCGTCAGCTCCATCGAGATGGCCCTGTGGGACGTGGCCGGCAAGGAGGCGGGCCTGCCCGTCTACAAGCTGCTGGGCGGCAAGGTGCGCGACCGGGTGCGGGTGTACTGCACCATGTACAACAACGTCCAGCTGCCCTATCCCACGGCGACCACCGCCCAGGAGCGGGCCGAGAACATCCTGGCCATCCATGAGCGGGCCGGCTTCACCATCGTCAAGTCGCCCGTGGCCTTCCACAACCCCGCCTTCCGCAAGATGGCCGAGGAGCAGGGCTTTGCCTATAACTCCTACTCCATGAACCCGCCTGCCCGCTACCCGGACAACGCCAACGGCAGCCTGCTGACCGAAAAGGGCCTCCAGTATCTGATCGATTACGTGGGTACCATCAAGTCCATCGTCAAGGACAAGGTGGGCATCGCCTTTGACTGCGGCCCGGGCCTGACCGCCATCGACGCCCTGAAGTTTGCCAAAGGTGTGGAGCCCTTCAACGTGATGTGGCTGGAGGACATGGTCACCGGCGACTATACCCCCTACAGCCTGGCCCAGGTCTATCGGGACATCACCCAGAACACCACCACCAACATCCACACCGGCGAACAGGTCTACCTGCGCCAGAACTACCGCGAGCTGATCGAGACCCACGCGGTCAACGTGGTGGGCCCGGACCCGGCGGACGTGGGCGGCATCGCGGAGCTGAAGTGGATCGCCGAATATGCCAACCTCCACGGCATCATGATGGCGCCCCACGGCGTGTTTGACGGCGTGTTCGGCATGGCGGCCCTCACCCAGGTGGCGGCCACGATGCCCCAGAACTACATCGCCTACGAATACCCGGAAGCCCATCCCCAGTGGTGGTACGACATCGTGGAGGGCCTGCCCGAGGGCTTCTTCAAGGACGGCCATGTGCAGGTTTGGGACAGGCCGGGCATCGGCGTGGAGTTCAACATTCCCAAGGCGCAAAAGTACCTGCGCCCGGAGGACAAGGACTTCTTCGACTAAACGACCAGGACGAAACGAACGGGGGAGCGGCCATGCGGGCCGCTCCCCCCTTTGCATGCTTCTGGGTTTGAAGGAAGGAAAAAAGCCCCCGCTTCCCTGGTCGGGAAGCGGGAACCTGGCGGAGAGACTGGGATTTGAACCCAGGGTGCGCTATCAACGCACACACGATTTCCAGTCGTATGTCATGCAAGAGAGAGAAAGGAGGAGAGGCGAGAGACGGAGGACGAAAGTAAATCGAGATCGGGATGCACATAGATTTCGGCAGTTGTGGATAAATGAGCATGGCCCATGAGAGTTTGCAGCACACGAAGATCGACGCCAGCGGCAATGGCGGCGGTTGCGAAGGAGTGCCGGAGGCCATGCGGAGAGACGACAGGCACGCCAGCGGCGCTACACGCCGCTTTAACGGCCCTGGCGAGGGATTCGGGAGTCAGGGGTCGACCAAGGTTGTTGCAGACGTACACGGCCCAAGGAGCGGCCCTGCGGGCTTCGTGAAGAAGAGGGACTAAGGAACTCGGCAAGGGAAGCGTGCGAAGGGCCGCGGCAGACTTGGGCAGCACGTCGACGAGCTTGCCGTCAACCCTAACACGCTGGTTGCTCACACGAAGGTAGGGGGGGTTGAGGTCCGACCACCGGAGCCCCAGCGCCTCGCCCCGCCGGAGCCCGCACAGACCCATCAGAATGATGGGGATGGCATACGGAGCCCCCCGAGAGGCAGCCGCGCCAAGCGCGGCTGAGAGCTCGGCGGGGCGCAGATATGCCCGCCCCGCAGGGGCGGTGCGATGGCGAGGACGGGGTGTGTAAGGCGCCGGGGCGGAGTTAGGGAGGCCGAGGCCCTCCCGTCGGGCTTCGCTGAGCAACGTTAGGGTTAGATGGCGGACGAGTTGTGCCTGCCTGGTATGCCCGGCGGCCATGAGTGGAGCGTAGCACCTGAGGACGTGGCCCGAATCCACAGACGAAAGCTCAAGGGAGCCGATCACGGGCAAGATGTGACGGCGCAACATACCGCGATACCCGGACAGAGTAGACAACGCCAGGCGCGGGGCGTTGATGGAAAGCCACAGGGATGCATATTCGTCAAAGAGCATGAAATCACCTCCGGCACAAGTGTAACAGAGGTGTAAGCAATGGCAAAGAGCAACGAGCAAAGCAACGTCATAATGGCGGGCGAATTTTTCACGGAATTGTCCAGCTGCGGTCACTCTAGTAGTAGTAGTAGTACTAGTACTACTGCTGCTGCTGCTTATGAAGAAAAGAGAAAGGCAGAAGAAAGAGAAGAGGCACAGGCCTTGCAGAGGATAACGGCAGCGGCGGAGGCCACGGGCCTGCGGGCAACGCAGAGAGTTTTGCAGACACTGGCAAGATACTTGAGAGAGGGATTCGAGGTGGAAATGATACTGGCGACCATTGAGGAAACGGCAATGGCACCAAGGCCGAGCTGGCGTTACGCATTTGCAATTTTGAGAAATTGTTATAACGAGGGAGTGAAGACCCAGGCGGCGTTTTTCGCCCGCCAACTGAAATGGGACCAGGAGAGGGGATGGATTTGATGGCGGGGATCCGAAGGGGCGCATGGGAGCTTTTAAGAGATTTGCAAGGCAGGTTTGAGAGGGCGCAGCGTGAACCGCGTGATGTGCGGTTCATGCTGCGCCTAACGAGGGGCGAATACGCCATGATACGGGCGGAGGCGGACGCCTGCGCCCGTTCCATGGCGGACTTGATTTTGAACAGGGCAGGAATTCGCAAGATTTCATCCGTGGAGGCAGGTGAAAGGAGAGAAAGGAACGGGCGGGGAACGGGCCCCGCCGAAGGCGGCGACAGCCCTTGACGGCGTGCCGGGGGCCGTTACACTAAAGAGCCGGGGCGGGTGGAATCTACTGGATTTCATCCGCCTCGGCTCTTTCAAGACGAGGCGGCCCCAGGCGGAAGCGGTCAAGGGGGCCCGTTACGCCAGCGCGGCGCAGCATTCCCCCCCGCGCAGGGGGGGCAAGGGGGGGGACGCCCGCCAGGCGGAAGGGGCCGGGCAAGAGGCAGAAGGAAGGGCAGGCGGCGACGCCACCCCCGGCCGGCCCCCCGGAGGCGCGCCTAGAAAAACCGATACGGAGCCCCCCCAAGAGCGACCCCGCCCCCCGGAAAAATGGGGCGCGGGCCTGATTGGCCCGCGCAATCCGGCTGAGGGGGGGATGCCAGGGGAGGGGGGACCGGGGGGAGGGGCGCGGCGGGGGGGCGGAGAAGCGCGCCGGAGGGGGGCCGGCGAGCAGAAAGGACGAGAGAGCAGGAGCCAGCAGGCGAGGCAGGAGAAGGAGCGGAAAAGAGAAAGGACGGAGAGAAAAAGAAAAGGAGGAGAAAATCCTACTTTATCGCATAAAAAAACCATAGACAGCTACGGCGAAAAGAGGGAAAATTAAAAAGGCCGGAGAAAAGGCCACGCAGCAACAATGCGTGGCCTTTCCGCGACGAAAAAGCACCCAGAGCAATTCCATCGCAACAAACCGGAACCTGGCGGAGAGACTGGGATTTGAACCCAGGGAGCGCTATCAACGCTCACACGATTTCCAGTCGTGCGCCTTAGACCACTCAGCCATCTCTCCATGCTGTTCGTGCCCTAGGGGCGCCGCGCTTGCGGCACCATTACATTATAGCTGGGAGAGCTTGGCTTGTCAAGACCCCTTTTTTTTCTTCCGGCCTCCATTTGCGCCCGCCGGGCGGGGCGCCCTAGAGCAGGGCGCGGAGCTTCTCGGCCAGGGCCTTGGCCTGGGCCTGGTGCAGATCCAGCCCGGGATGGTTGCGGGCGCCGGTGGGCGCCATGGGCGCAAGCTCGATCCAGCCGCAGCGCGCATCGCCGGTGTGGGCGCAATGGCGCTGCACGGCGGTTTGGGCCAGCTCGTTGAGGGGTTCCCTTTGGCCGAAGAGCAGCCAGTAGATCTTGGCGTCGGGGTTGCAGCGGCGCAGCTTGTCCAGGAAGGCGGTCATGGCTTCCAGGAGGGGGGCGGTGTCCTCCCGGCTTTGGCGGAAGCTCTCGCCGGTCTTGGGATCCACCCGCGCCGGATTGCCCATGGCGCCCAGATCGTTGGCGCCCAGGGCGCAGAGCACCGCGTCCGGCTTCCAGGAGGCAAAGTCGTAGGCGGCATGGTCGCCGCCCAGGCCGCCCTCCGGCACCACGCCGCAGACCTGCTCGTAGTAGGCCGGCAGGTTGCAGCCGGGGTCATTGTCCCAGGAGGAGCGGGTGCCCCATCCGCTTTGGGACAGCACCCGCGCCTCGCCGCCGAGCAGCCGGGCCGCGGTCCAGGGATAGCCGAGGGCGCCGGCAAACCAGATGGGCCGCCACTCGCTGTCCTCCGGCCCGCCCATGCCGCCCTCGGCGCTGGTGAGGCTGTCGCCGATGAATTCCAGGCGGCAGGCGGGTTCCGGCAGGGGGGCCAGCTCGCCGTCAAAGCGCAGGGCATGCACCAGGATGCCGCTGTCCGGGTCCGTGGGCATGGCCTGGCTCTCCTTCAACAGATAGATGTGGTGGGGCTTGTCGGGGTCCAGCCCGCGAAGCAGGGGCAGCCAGTGCCGCCCCTTGGGGAGCATCTGGCGCAGGACCAGGCGGCCGTTGACCATCAGGCTGATCCAGGGCTCCAGGTCCGCGTAATCCGCCTCCAACTCCACCCAAAGCTCCCGGGCGCGCAGGTCCATCTCCAGGCCGCTGCCCGTCCAGTACAGGTGCAGGGGCCTTTTGTCTCCGGCGCGGCCGAGCAGGCGCAGGTTCTTTAGCGCAAAGGGATTGTATGCGGCCAACATGCAACGACTTCCTTTCCAAAAACGGGCGGGCGCGCCGGAGGGCTCGAGCGGCCGGCGCGCCCTGGGGAGAGAGGTGCTAGCGGGCGCACCAGGCCACGGCGTTTTGTAGCAGCTTGACGTACGCGGGATGCAGCAGGTTCTCCGCGGTGTGGCCGGGCGTGACGCCGCAGACGCGGCCCTTGCCCAGCTCATGGGCCCACAGGGCCGGCTGCTCGCCATGCTCGGAGCGGCTCACGCCCAGCACCTGGGTGGGCGCGTCCGGGGAAAACTCCACGACATACTGCTCGTCGTTCATGGTGAAGGATTCCACGCCCCGGGTGATGGGGTGATCGGCCGTGGGCACGAAGGTCACCGGGCAGAGGGGCGGGTGGCGCAGAAAGCGGCCGCGCAGCACCTGGCGGAAGGCGGGATGGTCCTCGGGAATGTTGGCGGTGCCGCAGTGCACGGCCAGATAGCCCATGCCGCTTCCGCGCACGGCCCGCTCCAGCACAAAGGCCCAATCCCGGCCGTACCAGTTGGAGGTGGGGATTTGGGTGTTGGCGATGCCGTCCTTGAAGTTGACCAGCAGGTCCGGCATTTTAAAATAGGCGGTGGGGTAATTGGGGTCGTCGGTCACCCGAAGAAACCAATCCTTTTCGGGAAAAAGCTTCTCTACCAGGGGTTCGATGGTGGCCCTTGGATGCCAATAGTCGTTCAGCAACACAAATACGGTCTTTTTCATCGGCCAAGCTACCCTCCTGTTTGATCGATCTTTTGCGATGGTCTCGCCTGTATAAAAGTATACCATTCTTTGCGCGGCTTGAAAAGGCGTTCGCGTCCCTTGCGCTTTCCAAGTCCTTGGGGGCAAAAAAGGCCGGGCGAAGCGGAGCTTCGTCCGGCCCTGGCCGCCTTGTTGGCTTTATGCGCGATAGCCCATGCGCAGGGAGATGGAATGGGCCGCGTCCATCACCAGGGTGGCGATTTCCTCGTCCCTGGCGGGGGTGAGCACCTGCTTGAGCCCCGAGGTGGAGACCGCGGCGATGATATGGCCCCGATAATCGTAGATGGGGGCGGCGATGCAGCGGATGCCCGGCTCATGCTCCTGGTCGTCCCTAGACCAACCCCGCTGGCGCACCATGCGGATCTCGCTGATGAGCTGGTCGGGATCGGTGATGGAGCGGGAGGTGTAGGTGGGCAGGCGGGTGGAGCGGATCTTTTCGCAAAGCTCCGCGTCGGGCAGGCCGGAAAGTAGCACCTTGCCCGTCGCCGTGCAGAGCGCGGGCGAGCGGCGGCCGATCTGGGAATACATGCGGATGGAATGGATAGACTCGATCTTATCGATATAGATGATCTCCAACCCATCCAGCATGGCCAGATGCACCGGCTGCTTGGTCAGCTGAAGCAACTTGCGCAAATAGGGCTGCGCCTCGGTCTTGAGCTCCACCTGGTTGAGGTACAGGCTGGAAAGCTCCACCAGTTTCATGCCCAGGCGGTAGGCGCCGCCGGAGCGCTGCTCCACGTAGTTTCTTTCGCCCAAGGCGGACAACAGCCTGTGCACGGTGGACTTGTGCAGGCCCACGCGCGTGGCAATCTCCGTAACGCCCAAACCGTCCTTTTCGCCAGCCAGGGCCTCGATGATGGAAAGCGCCCGGTCTATGGACTGTACGGTGGCCTTCTCCATGCGTTTCGCCTCCCTTTGTGTTTTGCATGTCGATACGCAAAATTGCGCTTCTATTATATCAAACAGATTTGACGAAAGGCAAGCGTTTTTGAAACGCGGTTTCATAATTTGAAACGGTAGTTCCTGGGAGCCCGCCCTGCCCTGCGCGATTTGTTGATATTTGATTGCGAAGCTTGTAAAAGCCGGGACTGCTCTCTATAATAATGATATTGGTGAAGGATTGCGTTTTTTATGGGTAAGCAAACGGAGGCAGCGAGCATGGCAGACCAGCGAACCGCTCTCATCTTTGGCGCCGGAAAGATCGGCCGCGGCTTTGTGGCCGAGGTTCTTTCCCGCGCGGATTGCCAGCTTTATTTTGTGGACAGCGACCAGGAGCGGGTGGACCGGCTCAACCGGGCGGGCAGCTACACCATCTACAAGGCAAGGCGCACCTTCTACGAAACGGTGACCATCGAGGGCTTCCAGGCCCTGCACGCCAGCGCCGAGGGGGAGATCGCCGAGCTGATGTGCCGCCGGGGCGCCCTGGTGGCCCTGGCCATTCACATGGAGGATCTGGAGAACGTGGCCATGGTGCTGGGCGTTTGCATCGCCCGCAAGGCCATGGAGACCCCGGGCGAACCCCTGGACATCCTGCTTTGCATCAACCATATCGGCGCCAAGGCCGCCCTGCAGCGCAGCCTGGAGTCCCTGCTGGGCGGGGCCGCGCTGGACTATCTGCGCAACCGGGTGGGCATCGTGCAGACGGTGGAGATCGTGGCCTGTCCCGAGCTGCCCGAGGCCCTGGAGGAGCGGGATCCTCTGGGCGTGCTGACCAACGGCTATCCGGAAATGCCCGTGGAGATGGACGCCTTCCGCGGCGAGCCGCCGCTCTCGCCCATGGTGCGGCTGAGCCGGAACATCGACGCGGAAACCCACCGCAAGATGTACACCGTCAACGCGGCCTACGCCACCATCGCCTACCTCGGCGCGCCCAAGCACTATATCTACCTTTCCGACGCCCTGGCGGACGAGAAGATCTGCCAGGCGGTGGCCGAAGCCCTGGGGGAGGCGGCCGTGGGGCTTTGCGGCGAGTACGGCTATTCGCCGGAGGATATGCGGCTGTGGAACGAGCGGGTGAAGGACCTGATCGATAACCCCCTGCTGCTCTACACCCTCAACCGCCTCGGCACGGACACCCCCCGAAAGGTGGGGCCCCAGGACCGGCTGGTGGGGCCGGCGCTGCTCTGCCTCAAGCACGGCGGCATGCCGCGCCAGCTGGCCAGGGTGATCGCCCATGCCTACCGCTATGCCGTGGACGACGACGTGCGCACCCGCATGTTCCTGCGCTTCGTGGAGGAGGAGGGCATCGAGTCCGCCCTGGAGCGCTACTCCCGCCTGGCCATGCGCAACCTGCTGCACCGCATGGTGCGCGCCGAATACGAGGCCCTGGGGGAGCGGCTATGAGGCAGATCGCGTTCTTTGCCGACATACACGCCAACCTGCCCGCCCTGCGCGCCGTGATGGAGGACATTCGCGGCCGGGGCGTGGAGGAGGTGTACTTCCTGGGCGACATGGTGGGCAAGGGCCCCAGCGGCGCCCAGGTGGTGGACCTGATCCGCGGCTTTTGCACCGAGGCGGTCTACGGAAACTGGGACAGGCTGGTGTCCGGCAACTACCAGGGCTACGGCGGCCCGTGGTTCAAGGCCCAGCTGCGCGAGGACCAGCTGGCCTACCTGCGCGCCCTGCCCAGGGACCTGCTGCTGGAGGTGGCGGGCCGGCGGGTGCGGGCCTACCATGGCCGCTTCACCATCCCCCACGTGGTGCTGCCCTATGACGGCCGCAAGAGCGTGCAGCAGGCCCAGGAGGCCGTCGGCGAGGCGGACGTGACCATCATGGCGGACAGCCACCATCCCTTCCTGGTGATGAACGAGGGGAAGATGCTGGTCAACACCGGCTCGGCGGGCAACCCCTGCGACAAGGTGCCCAAATGCTCCTACTTCCTCCTGCGGGAGGAGGGAACCCGCCTGGAGGCGGCCCACGTGCGCCTGGATTACGACGTGGAGGAGGCCGTGCGCCTGGCCCTGGCCGCCGAGGGCCTGCCCATGCAGGAGGAATACGTGCAGGAGCTGCGCCGGGGCGTTTACATGCGCTTTAAGCCCAGATAAAATGCCCATCCGGGAGATGGACGGTTGACAATCTCCGGGGCATGGGCATATAATACTTCGTGTCAACGCGACCTCGACGGCGAGGAAGCGGGAGGAGTAGGGTCTGCAACGCCCTTGCCAAGAGAGAACGGGTCGCCGGCTGTAAGCCCGTTTGCATCAGGGGCAGATCCGAAGTTGCGCCCGCAGAGCCGTCCGCAGGGCTGCCCCAGCCTGCGCTACCAAAACGGGGAACGAGGGTCCGCGGACGCAAGCCCCAGGACCAAAGCAGGAGTGGAACCACGGGAAGGACAACTGCCTCAGCCCGTCTCATGCACATACGCTGGCATGGGATGGGCCTTTTTTTCTCCTTCGTTTCCAGGGTGAAACCAGGCCTAAGGGGGGCCGATAGGCATGAAAAAACAGGGCTATTGGGCAAGGCGCAGGGCGGACATCCAGGCCGTGCTGGACAGGGATCCGGCGGCCAGAAACGCCCTGGAGGTCTGCCTGTGTTATCCCGGCTACAAGGCCGTGCGCAACCATCGCCTAGCCCATTGGTTGTGGGACCACGGGTATAAGCTGCTGGCCCGCATGGTGTCCCAGCGAACGGCCAAGCGCACCGGCATCGAGATCCATCCGGGCGCGCGCATCGGCGAGGGGCTGTTCATCGACCACGGCCATGGCGTCGTGCTCGGCGAAACCGCCGAGCTTGGCAACAACGTGACCCTTTACCAGGGCGTTACCCTGGGCGGAACCGGCAAGGACAGCGGCAAGCGCCACCCCACCATCCTGGACAACGTGGTCATCGGCGCGGGCGCCAAGGTGCTGGGCCCTTTCACCGTGGGCTGCGGGGCCAAGGTTGGCGCGGGGGCCATCGTGCTCAAGGAGGTGCCGCCCGGCTGCACCGTGGTGGGCAACCCGGGCCGGGTGGTGCGGGTGGGCGACCGCCGGGTGCGCGCCCAGATCGATTTGGACCAAATCCACCTGCCGGACCCCGTCAAGGACCGCATCGACGAGATGGGCAGGCGCATCCGCCAATTGGAGGCCTGCCTGCTGCGCCTGCGGGACGGCCTGCCCTGCGAAACCTGCGAGGATCTCGGCGCGGAAAACTGCCTGCGCCGGGAGGACGCTTCCAAGCAACCGCCCATCAGCCTGTAGGCCGGGGCCAAGAACGCAAAGGAGGATGTTCTTTTTATGAAGCTGTACAACAGCCTGACCAGAACCAAGGACCCCTTTATCACCCATGAGCCGGGCAAGGTGCGCATGTACACCTGCGGCCCAACGGTTTACCACTACGCCCACATCGGCAATTTGCGCAGCTACATCATGGAGGACGTGCTGCAAAAGGCGCTGGAGTTCGAGGGATATCAGGTGCTGCGCTGCATGAACATCACGGACGTGGGCCATCTGTCCTCCGATGCGGACACCGGCGAGGACAAGATGCTCAAGGGCGCCCGCCGGGAACACAAGAGCGTGATGGAGATCGCCAAGTTCTACACCGAGGCCTTCTTCCGCGACTGCCAGCGGCTCAACATCGCCGTGCCCGCCATCGTGGAGCCGGCCACCAACTGCATCCCCGAGTTCATCGCCATGGTGCAGGGCCTGCTGGATAAGGGCTATGCCTACCAGGCCGGCGGCAACGTCTACTTCGACACCTCCAAGCTGCAAAAATACTACGTCTTCTCCGAACACGAGGAGGAGGACCTGGAAACCGGCGTGCGCGAGGGCGTGGAGGAGGACCGGAACAAGCGCAACAAGGCGGACTTCGTGCTCTGGTTCACCAAGTCCAAGTTCGAGGACCAGGAGCTGAAATGGGATTCGCCCTTTGGCGTCGGCTATCCCGGCTGGCACATCGAGTGCTCCGCCATCTCCCTCAAGCATCTGGGCCCATACCTGGACCTGCACTGCGGCGGCATCGACAACGCCTTCCCCCACCACACCAACGAGATCGCCCAGTCCGAGGCCTATCTCGGCCATCCCTGGTGCCCCCAGTGGTTCCATGTGCACCACCTCAACACCAATGCCGGCAAGATGAGCAAGTCCTCCGGGGAGTTTTTGACCGTGGACCTGCTGGAGAAAAAGGGCTTTTCGCCCCTGGCCTACCGCTATTTCTGCCTGGGTTCCCATTACCGCAAGAACCTGGTGTTCTCCTTTGAAAACCTGCAAAACGCCCAGAACGCCTTTGAAAAGCTCATCGCCCGCGTGGCCGGCGTGGACGCCGAGGGCCAGGTGGACGCGCAGGCGGCCCAGCCCCTGCGCCAGGCCTTCCTGGAGGCGCTGCAAAACGATCTGAACACCTCCCTGGCCCTGACCCAGGTCAACAACGTCCTCAAGTCCAAGCTCAACGGCGCCACCAAGCGCAGCCTGCTGGCGGACTTCGACCGCGTGCTTTCCCTGGACCTGCTCGCCCAGGCCGATGCGCTGCGGGCCAAGCAGGAGCGGGAGAAGGACCAGGGCGAGCCCCTGACCCCCGAGCTGGCCGAGCTGCTGCGCCGCCGCCAGGAGGCCCGCAAGGAGAAGAACTGGGCCGAGTCCGACCGCATCCGCGACGAGCTGAAGGAAAGGGGCTTTTCGGTGGTGGACACCCCCAGCGGACCCAAGCTGCAAAGGATCTAGGCGGGCGCGGGACGAATTTTTCCGGAGATGGACGCTTGAAGCCCCGGGAGCGGGGTATCTAAATTTTAGAAAATCCACGGCCCCGGGCTTGCAATTTTCCCCGAAGGGCTGTAGGATGATACGAGGCGAGCGGAAGGAAGCTTCCGACCGCGAGCCCCCAAGCATGGAAACCCCGCCGCCCCAATGGCTGATGGCAAAGAGCGTCTGCGCCGGAAGAATCGCGTTGGATGGACCGTTTATGCGCATTTTTCAAGGCGTCTCCTTGCCCAAGAACCGGGCGAGGGGGCGCCTTGTCGCATATGGGCGTTGGGCGCGAAAAGGCGCAAAACGGGCGAGGGGAGGGAGAGAAAAACGATGCTTCATTGGCTGGACGCGCTGGAACGGGACCGGCGCCTGCCCCGGGAGGGCTGGCTTGCGCTGCTCCGCGGCCGCACGCCGGAACTGGCCCAGGAGGTCTTCGCGCGGGCCCGGCGCACTGCCAGGCGCGCCTATGGGACGCAGCTGTTCGTGCGCGGCCTGATCGAGATCAGCAACATCTGCAAAAACGATTGCTACTATTGCGGCATCCGCAGGAGCAACGCCAAGGCGGAGCGCTACCGCCTGGCGCAGGAGGACGTCCTGGCCTGTTGCCGGGAGGGCTACGGCCTGGGCTTTCGCACCTTCGTGCTTCAGGGCGGCGAGGACCCCTATTATCGCGACGAACGGCTCTGCGCCCTGGTGGAGGCCATCAAGGCCCGCTGGCCCGACTGCGCGGTGACCCTCTCCATGGGGGAGCGCAGCCGGGAAAGCTACCGGCTGCTGCGCCGTGCGGGGGCGGACCGCTACCTGCTGCGCCACGAGACCGCCGACGGGGCCCATTACGCCCGGCTGCACCCGCCCTGCCAAACCCTGGAGAACCGCAAGCGCTGCCTGTGGGATCTCAAGGAGCTGGGCTACCAGGTGGGCAGCGGCTTCATGGTGGGCTCGCCCGGCCAAAGCCCCGAGACCTTGGCCGAGGATCTGGCGTTCTTGACGGAGCTACAGCCCCAGATGGTGGGCATCGGCCCCTTTATCCCCCATCGGGACACGCCCTTTGCGGACCGCCCCGCCGGCAGCGTGGAAGAAACGCTCTACCTGCTTGGGCTGATCCGGCTGTTGCTGCCGGGCTGCCTGCTGCCCGCCACCACGGCCCTGAACACCCTGGACGGCGACGGCCGGCGCCGGGGCGTGCTGGCGGGGGCCAACGTGGTCATGCCCAACCTTTCGCCCCAGGACGTGCGGGGCAAGTACCTGCTCTATGACAACAAGGCCCACGAGGGCTGCGAGGCCGCCCAGGCCATCGGCCAGCTGCGCGCCTCGATGGAGGAAATCGGCTACACCGTCGCCGTGAGCCGCGGCGACGCAAAGGCATATAACGAAGCTGACGGGGAAGCGAAGGGCTGACCCGGAAGAAAGGAAGGAAACGACTATGTATCGCTACGACCCCAAGTCCCTTGTCGCGGACGAGTTCATCAACCACCAGGAGATCCTGGACACCTTGGCCTATGCCGACCAGCACAAGGACGACCTGGCGCTGGTGGACGAGATCCTGCAAAAGGCCGAGGCGCGCAAGGGCCTCAGCCACCGGGACGCCTCCGTGCTGCTGGCCTGCGAGGACCCCGAAAGGCTGCAAAGGATGTACGCCCTGGCCGAGCAGATCAAGAAGGATTTTTACGGCAACCGCATCGTGATCTTTGCGCCGCTGTACCTTTCCAACTACTGCGTCAACGGCTGCGTCTACTGCCCCTACCACATGAAGAACAAGCACATCCCCCGCAAGAAGCTTACCCAGGAGGAGGTGGCCAAGGAGGTCATCGCCCTGCAGGATATGGGCCATAAGCGCCTGGCCATCGAGGCGGGCGAGCATCCGGAGATGAACCCCATCGAATACATCCTGGACTGCATCCACACCATCTATTCCATCAAGCACAAGAACGGCGCCATTCGCCGCGTCAACGTCAACATCGCCGCCACCACCGTGGAAAACTATAGGAAGCTCAAGGAGGCCGGCATCGGCACCTACATCCTCTTCCAGGAGACCTACCACAAGGAGAGCTACCTGCAGCTGCATCCCACCGGCCCCAAGCACGACTACAACTACCACACCGAGGCCATGGACAGGGCCATGCAGGGCGGCATCGACGATGTGGGCCTGGGCGTGCTCTTCGGCCTGGAGCTGTACCGCTATGAGTTTGCCGGCCTGCTGATGCATGCCGAGCACCTGGAAGCCGTCCACGGCGTGGGCCCCCATACCATCAGCGTGCCGCGCATCAAGCATGCCGACGACATCGATCCCAGCGCCTTTGACAACTCCATTTCCGACGAGATCTTCGCCAAGCTTTGCGCCCTGATCCGCATCGCCGTGCCCTATACGGGCATGATCATCTCCACCAGGGAGAGCCAGAGCGTGCGCGAGAAGGTGATTCCCCTGGGCGTGTCCCAGATTTCCGGCGCCTCCAGAACCTCCGTGGGCGGCTATGCCGAGGAGGACAGGCCCCACGAGACCGAGCAGTTCGACGTTTCCGACCAGCGCACGCTGGACGAGGTGGTCCGCTGGCTGATGGAGATGGGCTACATTCCCTCCTTCTGCACCGCCTGCTATCGGGAAGGCCGCACCGGTGACCGCTTCATGTCCCTGTGCAAGGCGGGCCAGATCCAGAACTGCTGTCATCCCAACGCCCTGATGACCTTGAAGGAATTCCTCATGGACTACGCCAGCGAGGAGACCCGGGCCATCGGCGAAAAGCTGATCCAGGCCGAGCTGAACAACATCCCCAAGGAGAAGGTGCGCCAGATCTGCCGCGACCATCTGGAGAAGATCGAGCAGGGCATTCGGGACTTCCGCTTCTAGGCAAGCCCCGCGCCCCTGCCACCCCCCAAAGGAACGGAGGCATACGCCATGACCATGAACCAAACGCCAAGCGCCAACCGGGTGCACATCGCCTTCTTTGGCAGGCGCAACGCGGGCAAGTCCAGCCTGCTCAACGCCGTGACGGGACAGAGCATCGCCGTGGTTTCCCAGGTGCTTGGCACCACCACGGACCCGGTGCAAAAGTCCATGGAGCTGCTGCCCTTAGGGCCCGTGGTGATGATCGACACCCCCGGCTTCGACGACGAGGGGGAGCTGGGCAGCCTGCGGGTGAAGAAGGCCAAGCAGGTGTTGGCCAAGACCGACGTAGCCGTGCTGGTGGCCGAGGCGGGCAAGCCCCTGGGCCCCGTGGAACGGGAGCTGCTGGAGCTGTTCCGGCAGCGGGAGCTGCCCTTCCTGATCGCCAGGAGCAAGGCGGACCTAAGCGGCCGGGACCAGACCCAGGCGCAGGACGGGGAGATCTACGTCAGCGCCCAAAGCGGTCATGGTATCGTGGAGCTTAAGGAAAGGCTGGCCGCCCTTGGACGGCGGGAAAGCGAGCCGAGGCTGGTGGGCGACCTGCTGCGGCCGGGCCAACTGGCCGTGCTGGTGACCCCCATCGACGCCTCCGCGCCCAAGGGGCGGATCATCCTGCCGCAGCAGCAGGTGCTGCGCGACGTGCTGGACGCCGACGCCGTGGCCCTGGTGACCAAGGAGTTTCAGCTCAAGGAGGCCCTGGCCGGGCTGCAGCAAAGGCCGGCCATGGTCATCACCGACAGCCAGGTCTTCGGCCGCGTGGCCGCGGACGTGCCCGAGGAGATCCCCCTGACCTCCTTCTCCATCCTCATGGCCAGGTATAAGGGCCTGCTGGAGACGGCGGTCCGGGGCGTGGCGGCCATCGACCACCTGCGGGACGGTGACCGCATCCTGGTGGCGGAGGGTTGCACCCACCACCGCCAATGCGAGGACATTGGCACGGTCAAGCTGCCCGCCTGGCTGCGGCGCCACACGGGCAAGGAACTCAGCTTTGAGACCTCCTCCGGCGTGGGCTTCCCGGAGGACTTGAGCCCTTATAGCCTGGTGTTGCATTGCGGCGGCTGCATGCTCAACGAACGGGAGGTGCAGCACAGGATGCGCAGCGCCGTGGAGCAGGGCGTGCCCATCACCAATTACGGCACGGCCATCGCCTTCGTGCAGGGCATTTTGCGCCGTAGCCTCTCCCTGTTCCCGGAACTGCTCTGCCTGCTGGACGGGACGGAAAGGTCATGAGCGAGGACGGGAAGGAGGAAGACCCTATGGAAACCAGGGTTGCCGTGGCGGCGATCATCGTATCCAATCCGGATTCCGTGGCGACGCTCAACGCCCTGCTGCACGAGTATGGCCAATACATCATCGGCAGGATGGGCATTCCCTACCGGCAGAAGGGCATATCCATCATCAGCATCGCGCTGGATGCACCCCAGGACGTCATCAGCGCCTTGACCGGCAAGATCGGCAGGCTGCCGGGCGTTAACGCCAAGACCACCTATTCCAATTTCTAGAAGCCGCAAACGATCGCAAGGGGAGGGGCGAAGAGCCCGTCCCCTTTTTCATTTGCGCAACGGGGGCTCGTTTGCCCCGCGCCCAGAGGGCGCGGGGCAAACATCGCAAGGGGGAACGGCGGCTTTTGTTGGGGAGGCGCTACGCGAAAGGTTACGTGGGACGTTTTGTTTGACGTGGCGGCGGAGGGGCTCGTTTACCCCGCGCCCGGAGGGCGCGGGGTAAACATCGCGAGGAGGCGGAAGGGGGAGGCGGCTGCGTTTGCTGTGAGGGGGCGCAATGCGAAAGGTTGCGCGGGGCTTTTGTTTGACGTGGCGGTGGAGGGGCTCGTTTGTCCCGCGCCCAGAGGGCGCGGGACAAACATCGCGAGGGGGGCGGAAGGTGGGCAGGTGGCTGCGCTTGCTGGAGGGAGCAGCTTTGCGAATGGTGGCAGGGCTTTTGCTTGTAGCGGCGGAGGGGAGGCTCGTTTTCCCCACGCCCAGAGGGCGGGGGGAAAACATCGCGAGGAGGCGGAAGTGGGAGGCGGCTGCGCTTGCGGGAGGGAGCAGCTTTGCGAATGGTGGCAGGGCTTTTGCGTGAAGCGGCGGAGGGGCGGCTCGTTTGCCCCGGGCGCAGAGGGCGGGGGGAAAACATCGCGAGGAGGAGGAAGGGGGAAGGTGGCTGCGTTTGCTGTGGGG
>CALWRM010000032.1 GCA_944383925.1 uncultured Clostridia bacterium | reverse complement strand
TGGCGGTTTGGGATTGGGTTGGGAGGGCGGGGACGGCGTGGTTCGTGGTTGGCTTTGGGCGCTGGGCGGTTTGGCGGGCCTGCCGGGCGCAGCGGGGCGGGCGCGGTGGGCGGGGCTTGGGCGCAATCGCGGCGGAAAGGGCCCCCTTCGGGGGCGGAGCGGTGAGGGCGTGGGGGTGCTGAGGGCTGGGCTACGGCTTCGGATTGGTTTTGGAGCGCTGGGCGGTTCGGCAGGCCTGTCGGGCGCAGCGGGGCGGGCGCGGTGGGCGGGGCTTGGGCGCAATAGCGGCGAAAGAGGGCCCCCTTCGGGGGCGGGCGCGGCTGGGGGTGGGGTGCTGGGGCTGGGTGGCGGTTTTGGATTGGTTTGGGAGTGCGGGGTGGTTGGGCGGGCCTGTCGGGCACAGCGGGGCGGCGCGGTGGGCGGGGCTTGGGCGCAATCGCGGCGATATGGGCGGCGGTTTTGCGGAGGTTCCCGCAGGCGGGGTGGCGAGCGGCTTGAGCGGGCGAAGGGCCGCCCGCCCTTTCTCCCCTTTCTTGGGCAGTTCTCGCGCGAGCGCAGGCAGGAAAACGCCGGATGGGCGCAGAATTCCAAAGCAAGCCGCACCCGCGCAGGCCGCGCGATTCCGGGGCGGACAAGGAGCAGACCCACATGACCCACAAGGAACGGATGATCACGGCCCTCACCCTTGGCGTTCCGGACCGGGTTCCCACCATGGAGCTGGAATTCCAGCTTTCCCCGGAGCTGCTGGGCAAGGCCTTCCTTACGGAGGAGGACTTGAAGAACAAGAGCCCTAAGGAGATCGACCTGCTGTTGCACGAAAACGCCGCCCTGCACCTGGAGGTCTACAGCCGCCTGGAGCACGACGCCTTCGGCGTGCACTATCTCAACGAGGAGCATACGGCAAAAACCCTGCGCTATCTCAAGCAGATGGGCGGCGAGGACTTTCTGGTGTTCGTCCACGGAGACGGCACCTTCGCCCTGCCGGACGGCGAGGAAATGGTCTCCTTCGCCTACAGGATGTACGACGAACCCGAGGCCCTGCTCCAGGAGGCGGACGTCCTGTGCCGCCGGGCCATCGAGCGCAACCGCCGCCTGCGCGAGGCCGGCGCGGACGCCTTCATCCTCTGTTCGGATTACTGCTTCAACATGGGTCCCTTCCTTTCCCCCGCCAAGTTCCGCGAGCTGATCACGCCCTTCCTGACCCGCATCATCCAGGACATCCGCCGGATGGACGCCTACGCCATCAAGCACACGGACGGGGACATCATGCCCATCCTGGACCAATTGGTGCAGGCCAATCCCCACGCCATCCATTCCCTGGACCCCATGGCGGGCGTGGATATCCGGCGCATCAAGGAGCTGGTGGGCGATCGGGTGGCCCTTTGCGGCAACGTCAACTGCGCCCTGATGCAGACGGGCACGGAGGAAGAGGTGGTGCAATCCGCCCAATACTGCCTGCGCTATGGCAAGCCGGGCGGCGGCTATGTCTATTGCACCAGCAACGTGCCCTTCCGGGGCCTGCCCCTGGAGCGCTACCTGTTGGTCTTGGACGTTTGGAAAAAACACCGCGACTATTGAGGCAGCCGCGAAACGCCCGTTCGGCGGCTTTGCCGCAACCCCAAGGACGCCCTTGCAAAAGGGGGGAAACATCCCATGGTTTCTTTGGACGAAGCCCTTTCCTTCGTGCGCGCCCGCTTCTTCGACCAGCCCTACAGGCCGCAGTACTTCTTTCGGGATAAGTTTGAGCACACGCTGCGCGTGGTGGCCTGGGCCCGGCGGCTGCTGGACGGCCAGCCCGCCGACGGCCGCGCCCTGCTGCTGGCGGCGGCCTTTCACGACGTGGGCTACACCGTGGACCCGGCCGACCACCCCCTGCACAGCGCCCGGCTATGCCGGGAGTTTCTGTCGGCCCACGGGGAAGCGCCCTCCTTCGTGGACAAGGTGTGCGCCGCCATCGAGCGCCACGACGACAAGCCCAGCATCCATCGGGCGGACACGCCCCTGGAACAGGTGCTGCTGATCGAGGCGGACAATCTGGACGAGCGGGGCGCGCTCTGCGTGCTGCGCGACGCCCTGGCCGTGGGCTGCGAGGCGGAGCCCAGCTATCTGGGGGTGTACAGGCGGCTGCTGCGCCATCCCATGCGGCGGGAAAAGTTCGTCTGCCGCACCGAGGCCTGCAAGGCCCTTTGGGAGGAGAAGTTCGCCCTGTACAACGCCATCCTGCGCAGCCTGGCCCAGGATCTGGGCCTGCCCGAGGCGGAAACAGACGCGGACGGAGGGGAGGAGGATTGCCTTGACGAAGCGGATCTGCGTGCTGGCGGGCTTTGACGCGCCGGCCGCCGAGCGCATCCTGGCCCTGCGGGCGAGGCTGCGGGAATCGGGCTTGACCGGACGGGAAAACCGGCGGCTCCCCCCGCACATCACCCTGGACCTTTGGCCCATGGAACAGGCCGGCGCCATCGCGGAGCGGCTCTGCGAGGTTGCGGAGGCCAGCCCGCCCTTTCCCCTTCGCTTCACCCACCTGGGCGTCTTCCCGGGCGGGAAGGTGCTCTTCGCGGCCCCGGAAGCCTCGCGGCCGCTGCTGGCGCTGAAGGAGCGCTTTGCCCCCGCCAGCGGCTGGGCCCCCCACGCAACGGTGTTCATTCAGGACCCGCCGGCCGTGCTCCAGGCCGTCTCGCTGCTTGCCGGCGGGTTTTCGGCCTTTACGGCCCGGGTGGAGCGGCTGTACCTGTATGAGGTGGGCACGGGCCGCCTGCTGCTGGAGCGCCCTCTGCGGCCAGGCCGGTGAAGGCGGGCAACGGGGAAACGGCGCGTCCCGGGGCCGCCTTGGGCCTTGCAAGGAACGGCGGGGCGGGGAAAACTCCCCGCCCCGACTGGTTTCCCCTGCGGATATAGGCGGCCTGGATTTTTCCCTGCCCCTTTTGTAAAACGAGGGTTTTTGCGGCGGGCGGGGTGGGGCCTGGACCTTGCGTTTGTGGATTGGTCGCCTTTGTGGCAAGTAGGGCGGAGAAAGCTCCCCGCCCCGACTGGTTTCCCCTGCGGATATAGGCGGCCTGGATATTTCCCTGCCCCTTTTGTAAAACGAGGGCTTTTGCGGCGGGGGGGTGGGGCCTGGGCGCTGTGCTTTGTGGATTGGTCGCCTTTATGGCACGCAGGGCGGGGAAAGCTCCCCGCCCCGCCTGGTTTCCCCTGCGGATATAGGCGGCCTGGATTTTTCCCTGCCCCGTTTGTGAAACGAGGGCCTTTGGACGCTCCCCG
>CALWRM010000031.1 GCA_944383925.1 uncultured Clostridia bacterium | reverse complement strand
AACGCCGCGCCCCGAACTATGGCGCGAAGCCGCCGGGCTGGGCCTTTCCCCTTCCAACGCCGCCTGCCGTCGAGGGGTGGCGGAAAGCATTTGGGAACGCCGCGCTCCGAACTATGGCGCGAGCCGCCGTCCAGGGTCTTTTCCCTTTCGGGCCGCCTGCCCGGCCAAGGGCGGCGCTTTGCGGCCCCTTTTTCCGAGGCGGCGGAAAGCATTTGGGAACGCCGCGCCCCGGCCTATGGCGCGAAGCCGCCGGGTTGGGCCTTTCCCCTTCCAAAGCCGCCTGCCGTCAAGGGATGGCGGAAAGCATTTGGGAACGCCGCGCTCCGAACTATGGCGCGAAGCCGCCGGGCTGGGCCTTTCCCCTTCCAACGCCGCCTGCCGTCGAGGGGTGGCGGAAAGCATTTAGGAACGCCGCGCTCCGGCCTATGGCGCGAAGCCGCCGTCCAGGGTCTTTTCCCTTTCGGGGCCGACTGCCCGTCCAAGGGCGGCGCTTTGCGGCCCCTTTTTCCGAGGCGGCGGAAATATCTAGGAACACCGCGCCCCGCCAAATAGGGCCAGCCCGCTGTGCAGGATGGTTTCCCCCTGCAGGGCCTCCCGCTTGGCGTACAGGGTGGCATAGTGGGTCAGGGGGCAGACGGCGCTCTCCTCCAGCAGCAATTCCTCCGCCTGGTGCATGGCTTGCCTACCCTCCAGGGAGGCCATCCCAAGGGGCCGGGCCTGCTCCACCAGCCCGTCGAAGGCGGCGTTGGAAAAGCCCAGGCAGTTGGCATAGCCGTCCGTTTCAAAGTCCTGCAACAGGAGCAGGGGCGAGGCGAAGTCCGGCACGCTGGACCACAGGGCCACATCGAAGTTTCCGGCAAAGTACTCGTCGAAGAAGGCCATGAATCCGGGCGTTTCCAGCTGCACCTCCACCTTGAGAGCCGCCTGCCAGTCCTCGGCAATGCCGGCGGCCAAGCGCAGGATTTTCTCGTCCCCATAGACCAGCAGGCGCAGGGGCTCCTCCGGCAGCCGGGCCTGGGCCAACAGGGCTTCGGCCTGGGCGCGGCGTTCCTGGGCGCTGCCGAGGATGTAGGCGCCGCCCTCCGAGTAGAAATCGGTTCCGTCCGGCGCCAACACGCCGGGGCCCACCAGGGCCTTGGCCGCCAGGGAGCCGTCGGCCAGGCTCTGGGCGGCCTTCTCCTGGTCCACCGTCAGGTACAGGGCCCGGCGCAGTGCCTCGTCGCCCAAGGGGCCCTGTTGCTGAAAGACCAGCACCCGGCTGCCCGTGCGCGGACAGCTGGCGTTGACCACGCCCTCGGCGTCTTCCGCCGCCTGCCGATCCAACACGAAGTCCACCTGACCGCTGGAAAGGCCCACCATGGCCGCTTCCCGCCCGAAGACGAAGCGCAGCTCCTCCGCCAGCGCGGACGCCTCGCCCGTGTAGCTCGGGTTGCGCTCCAGCACCAGGGCGTCCTCGTCCATTTCCTTCAGCCGGTAGGGGCCGCAGGTGCAGCTGCCGTCCAGGGGCTGGTCCTCCCGCAGGGGAACCAGGCAGGGATGGGCCAACACCTCCTTCAGGAAGGCGCAGGGCTGGCTGAGGCGCAGCTCCAGCTCCGTGTCGGACAGGGCGGTCACACCCAGGGCCTCGGGCGGCAGCTCTCCCAGGGCGACGGCCTCGCCGTTTTCGAAGTACAGCGCCATGTCATAGCCGTACAGCGCGCCGGTTTCCGGATCCGCCAGGCGGCGCAGGGAGTAGACGAAGTCCTCGGCGCGAACGGGCCTGCCGTCCGTCCAGCAGGCGTCCTCCCGCAGGCGGATGGTCCAGGTCAGGCCGTCCTGGCTCACCTGGCTATCCAGGGCCACGCCCGGCCGCACCTTTCCCTCCTCGTCGTAGCGGTACAGCCCCTCGTAGAGGTGCAGCAGATAGGAATGGCTGTCCAGGCCGGCGGAAAGGTTGGGGTCCAGGCTCTTGGGCGCCTGGTCGCCCAGGCACAGGGTCAGGGAAAAGGGCTGCTCGGGTTGCGCGGACGCTTCGGCCGTTTCCCCTTGCCCCTGGGCGGGCGCGCCGCTGGGGCTTGGCGTGAACAGGGGTTGGTCCGCCGGCGCGCAGCCCGCCAGGACCGCGCAGAGCAGGGCGGCGCAGAGGCCGCGCAACGCAGGCTTCTTCATGGATGTCCTCCTTCCTCCGGAACGCGCCAAAGGCCGCGCCACCTAGGGCGCGGCCTTTGGCGCAGGCTTCCCCGCGGGGACGGGGCGCCGGTTTAGCGCTTGGGCGGCACGACCTCTACCCAGTAGCCGTCCGGGTCCTCCACGAAGTAGATGCCCATGGAGGGGTTTTCATAGCAGATGCAGCCCATCTTCTCGTGTAGGGCATGGGCGGCCTCGTAATCGTCGGTGACGAGGCCCAGATGGATCTCGTTTTCGCCCAGGTCGTACTTGCCGGGGTGGTCCGCCAGCCAGGTGAGCTCCAGCTGCCAGCCGCCGGTCTCGTCCTCCAGGAAGCAGAGCTTAAAGCTCTTGTCCTCGGGCTCATGGACGCGGGCCACGTGCAGGCCGAAGGCCTCCTGGTAGAAGGCCAGGCTCTTTTCCATGTCGGAAACGTTGATGTTGTTGTGGTTCATGCGAAACTTCATGCTTCATGTCCTCCCGTTTGTAATGCTTGGTCTATATCCAGCCAATCGCCCCGATGGGGCAGGCATTTGGCCGCCCTGCCCTGCTCGGCCATGGCCCGTTCGAAGGCCAGGCCCAGGGCCGCGTCCCCCTGCATGTGCATGGGGATGGTCAAACGGGGGCGCAGCCTGGCGGCAAAGTCCAGGGCGCCCTCCATGGTGGTTTTGCCCATGCGCGGGTCCACGGGGAAGAAGGCGACGTCGATGCGGTCGCCGTAGGGGAGCAGGGGCTGCAGCACGTCTTCATAAAGCGCATAGGCCTCCTGGATCTCCTGGGGAGTGGATTCCTCGCGCCAATGCCAGAGGTTAAAGTCCCCGGCGTGGAAGAGGCACAGCCCCTGGACGCGCACCAGAAAGCTGACGCCAAGGTCGGTGGAGCCGAAGGCCTTGATCCAAAGCCCGTCCCGCTCCAGCTCCTGGCCGGGCTCCATGCGCACGCCCGCAAAGCTCTTGGGGAACTCAAAGGAGATGTATTTTTCGCAACCAGGCAGCCGAAAGGCGGCGGGATCGTAATGGTCCCGATGGCTGTGGCTGAAGAAGAGCGCCCGCCTCTCGAAGGGGCGCAGGGTTTCCTCGTCCACCACGCCGCCGGCCAAGCCGCGCTTGCCCGGGGCAGGCTTGCTGGAGCAGATGTCAAAGGCCAGCAGCAGCCCCTCCAGCTCCAGGGCAAAGCCGCTGTTTTCCAAGTATACGATGCGGCGCATGTCGCATTCCTCCTCGCCGTGACTGGGGTTAATCGGCCAGGGGCGTGGCGCACGCCTGGCCATAGAGCTCGGTCACCTGTTCCCAGGCCTTGCGGATGCGGCGGCTGTGGGGGTGATCCTCCTGGTTTAGCAGGCTGCCGACCGGCAGCACATCGTAGCCGTAGACGTCGCCCTGGTCGGTCTTGTACACCAGCGTCGGCACATAGCCCAGGCTGTCCAGGCGCGTGCAACCGCTCTGGTGGTTCTTGACCAGGTTCAATTCAAAGATCACGCCGATGTCCCGGGGGCGGGTTTGCTGGTTGGAGATGAAGTTGCCCATGGAGTAGACCACCGGGCAATCGCCGTCCCCCTGGGCGTTGGGGAGCAGCTCCATCCCCTGCAGCACGTGGGGGTGGGAGCCGAGCACCGCGTCCACGCCCGCGGAGGCCAACATCTGGGCGTCGCGCTCCTGGCCGTGGTCCTGGGTTTCCTCGTATTCCTCGCCCCAGTGGACGATGGCGAGTATGAAGTCCGCGCCTTCCCGGCGCAGGCTCTCCACGTCCGCGCGCACCCGCTCCTCCTCCAGGGGCAGCACCATGTACGCCTCGTCCGGCCGGTGGTTGAAGGTATCCGTGTAGGCCAGGATCCCGAGGCGGATGCCGTTCTTTTCCAGCAAAAGGTAGCGCTTTTCCGTTTCCGGCGAGGCGTTGGCGCCCACGGTTTGCAGACCGCGCTCCTCCAGCACCCGGATGGTGCGCTCCACGCCGGCCAGGCGGTGGTCGAAGGCGTGGTTGTTGGCTATGGTCAGCACGTCGAAGCCGACGCGCCGCAGCGTGTCCGCCAGGGAATCGGGGGTGTTGAACTTCGGGAACCCCGTGTAGGGTTTTTCCTCGCCCATGAACACGGTCTCCAGATTGCCGATGGCCACGTCCGCCCGCTGAATCGAGGGGGCGATGGAGGTGAAAAAGCTGTCGAATTCATAGGCGTCCCCATCCACACAGGCAGCCTCCAGCTGTTTTTCGTGCACCATGATGTCGCCCACCACGCGGATGCACAGCCGGCTCTCCGGCTGCGGCGTGGGCGAAGGGGGCGTGGGGGACGGGGTGGGCTTGGGCGTCAGGGTCGGGGTTGGGGCCGGGGTG
>CALWRM010000030.1 GCA_944383925.1 uncultured Clostridia bacterium | reverse complement strand
GCGCGCCGGACCATCAGGAGAGGGGAAAGGGGAGGCGGGATGTGGGGGGGGGTTTTTGGCTGGGAGGGGGGGGGGGTTTCTGCGGCTGAATGGCGTTGGCGCGGGGGAGGAGGTGCTGGAGGCGGCGGGGCGTCTGGGGAGGGGATAGGTTTGCAAGGGAATCTGGACGAACGGAAAAGTGAAAAAAGGAACGGGGAAACGGTGGGGCTTTTCGGCTGGAACGGCGAGGGGGTTTCTGCGGCTGAATGGCGTTGGTGCGGGAGAGGAGGTGTTGGGGGCGGCGGAACGCCTGGGGAAGGGGTAGGCCCGCGGGGGACTCGGACGAACGGAAAAGAGAAGAGTTGGAACGGGGAAACGGTGGGGCGTTTTCGGCTGGAACGGCGAGGGGGTTTCTGCGGCTGAATGGCGTTGGCGCGGGGGAGGAGGTGCTGGAGGCGGCGGAGCGTCTGGGGAGGGGGTAGGTTTGCAAGGAAATCTGGACGAACGGAAAAGTGAAAAGGGAACGGGGAAACGGTGGGGCGGCCCTGTCCGGGCGCGCCCCACCATCATAAGGCCGCCATGTGGCGGCCTTATGTTTGCGGAGCTTTTTTGGTGGGAGGGGCGAGGGGGTTTGGGGGCTGAATGGCTTCGGGGGGGGGAGGAGGTGTCGGGGGCGGCGGAGCACCTGGGGAGGGGGTAGGTTTGCAAGGGTATTCGGACGAACGGAAAAGTGAAAACAGGAACGGGAAAACGGTGGGGCGGCCCTGGCCGGGCGCGCCCCACCATCATAAGGCCGCCATGAGGCGGCCTTATGTTTGCGGAGCGTTTTTGATTGGAATGGCGAGGGGTTTCTTCGGCTGAATGGCGTTGGCGCGGGGGGAGGAGGTGTCGAGGGAGGCGGAGCGTCTGGGGAAGGGATAGGCTTGCGGGGAATTTGGACGAATAGAAAAGAGAAGAGAAGAGCAACGGGGCGGCCTTCGAGGAGGAGAAGCGTGGAAACGACCTGTGCGGAAAAATGGGGATTGGTCCAGCGCTTTTGGGGAAAAAGGGGGTGTGGGCGCCGTTAAAATCCTATAAATTCTATCGGAATTCTGGTTGACAGGCGTAGGGCGGGGTGATACTCTAAGCAGGAAGCATTTCCGACAAGAATGGTCGAGATTTGAGGACTGCGAGGGGAGGGGCGGCATGAAGCTTTCCACCAAGGGGCGTTACGGCATCCGCGCCATGTACGAGCTGGCGCTGGAATACGGCAAGGGCCCCCTTTCCATCAAGGAGATCGCCGCGCGCCAATCCATTCCAGAGGCCTATTTGGAGCAGCTGGTGCTGCCCTTGAAGCGGGAAGGCCTGGTCACCGCCACCCGGGGGGCTTCCGGCGGGTACCGGCTCAGCCGGCCGCCCAAGGAGACCTCGGTGGGAGCCATCCTGCGGGCACTGGAGGGTCCCTTGGCCCCCGTGGCCTGCGTGCTGGAGGAGGAGGGGTCCTGTGAAAACGCCGACAGCTGCGCCATGCACAAGCTGTACAAGCGCATACACCAAGGGCTGAACGACATGCTCAACGCCATCACCCTGGCCGACATGTTGGAGGACAAGCCCTGCCACTGCGCCTAAGAACAAAAACCGCAAAGGGGGACGAGCCAGCCATGAAGCGCTCGGAAGTCAACCAGGCCCTGCGCTGGGCCAAGACCCTGCTGGAGAGGAACAACATCCGCCTGCCGCGCTTTGCCTACTGGTCCATGGAGGAATGGAGGGCCCACAGAGACGAGCTGGACACCATTCGGGGCGTGATGCAGGGCTGGGACATCACGGACTTTGGCAGCGGAGCGTTCGAAAGGACCGGCGCCGTGCTCTTCACCGCGCGCAACGGGTCCTTGCGCGATCCCAAGCTCGGCTCGCCTTATGCGGAGAAGTACATCCTGCTGCGCCAGGGACAATTCCTCCCCTGCCACTACCACGCCTCCAAGACCGAGGACATCATCAACCGCGCCGGCGGCGTGATGAGCATGTATTTCTACAACCGGCTGCCGGACGGGACGGTGGACCGGGATAGCCCCGTGACCCTGTCCTCCGACGGGCTGTTTTTCACCGTGGAACCGGGCCAGGAGGTGCTCGTGACCCCGGGGAATTCCGTGCGCATCACCCCCTTCGTCTACCATGTTTTCGGTGCGAAGCAGGGCGAGGGGGATCTGGTGGTGGGCGAGGTGTCCTCCATCAACGACGACAACACGGACAACTATTGGGCCGCGGAGATGGAGCGCTTTGCGGCCATCGAGGAGGACGAGGCGCCCCTGCATCCCCTTTGCAACGAATACGACAGGCTATAAATAGGCGAAAGAAAGGATCGGAAAAACGCGATGAAGCGCATTTATTTGGACAACGCCGCCACCTGCGGGCTGCTGCCCGAGGTGGTGGAGGCCATGGGACCGGTTCTGGCCGGCGCGCCCATGAACCCCTCCAGCGTGCATGGCTTCGGCAGGGAGGCCAGAGCCTTGCTGGACGAGGCCCGGCTGAAGGTGGCCAAGGCCCTGGGCGCCAGGAAGGAGGAGATCTTCTTCACCTCCGGCGGCAGCGAGGCGGACAACTGGGCCATCAAGGGCCTGGCCCATCTTAAGGGCAAGGGCCACATCATCACCACCAAGATCGAGCACCATGCGGTGTTGCATGCCTGCCAGGCCCTGGAAAAGGAGGGCTTTTCCGTCAGCTATCTGCCCGTGGACGAGGATGGGCTGGTGACGGCGGAACAGGTGGAGGAAGCCATCCGCGAGGACACCATTTTGGTGACCGTCATGGCGGCCAACAACGAGATCGGCACGCTGGAGCCCATCGAGGAGATCGGCACGGTGTGCAAGAAGCACCAGCTGCCCTTCCACACCGACGCGGTGCAGGCCGTCGGCCACGTGGCCATCGACGTGCACGCCATGAACATCGACATGCTGTCCCTCTCCGGCCACAAGCTGGGCGCGCCCCAGGGCGTCGGCGCCCTGTACGTGCGCAACGGCTTGCGGCTGCAAAACCTCATCGACGGCGGCGCCCAGGAGAGGGGCAAGCGCGCCGGCACCGAGAACATGCTGGGCATCGTGGGCCTTGGCCGGGCCATCGAGCTGGCCACGGAAAACATGGAGCGAAACAACGCCTACGAGACCGCCCTGCGGGACCGGCTGATCCAGGGGATTTTGCGGGAGATTCCCGACGCCCGGCTCAACGGCCATCCCACCCGGCGCTTGCCCGGCAACGTGAACGTGTGCATCCGCTACATCGAGGGGGAATCGCTGCTGTTGCTGCTGGACATGGCGGGCATCGCCGCCTCCTCCGGCTCGGCCTGCACCTCCGGCTCGCTGGATCCCAGCCACGTGCTGCTGGCCATCGGCCTGCCCCACGAGATCGCCCACGGCTCGCTGCGCCTGACCCTCAACCACCTCAACACCCAGGAGGAGATCGACAGGACCATCGCCGAGCTCAAGCCCATCGTGGAGCGGCTGCGGGAGATGTCGCCCCTGTTCAACCAAGAAAAAGGAGGCTGCCAACTTGTATAGCGAAAAGGTGATGGATCACTTCATGCACCCGCGCAACGTGGGGGAAATCGAAAACGCATCCGGCGTGGGCACCGTGGGCAACGCCAAGTGCGGGGACATCATGCGCATGTACTTGCAGGTGGAGGACGATGTGATCACGGACGTGAAGTTCAAGACCTTCGGCTGCGGCGCGGCCATCGCCACCTCCTCCATGGCCACGGAGATGGTCAAGGGAAAGACCATCGAGGAGGCCCTTCAGCTGACCAACAAGGCCGTGGCGGAGGCGCTGGACGGGCTGCCGCCCGTGAAGATGCACTGCTCGCTGCTGGCGGAGCAGGCCCTGAAGGAGGCCTTGGAGGACTACTTCACCAAGAACAACCTGCCCTTGCCGGAGGGCTTTTCCAAGCCGGACGTGAACCACGACGAGGAAGAGGAAGAGGCGTAGGGCCGGCGCAAACAAAGCAAGAAAACCATAGGGGGTAGAAACACATGGACCTACAGACAAGGATTCAGCTGAACAACGGCGTGCAGATGCCCGTGCTGGGCCTGGGCGTGTTCCTGAGCAAGGACGGAGAGGAAACCTACAACGCGGTGCGCTGGGCCTTGGAGGCGGGCTACCGCCACATCGACACCGCGGCGGTGTACGGCAACGAGGAGAGCGTGGGCCGCGCCATCCGCGATAGCGGCATCCCCAGGGAGGAGCTGTTCGTGACCACCAAGCTGTGGAATACCCGCATCCGCGCCCACGAGGAGGAGCAGGCCTTTGCGGAGAGCCTGCGCAAGTTGCAGATGGACTATGTGGACCTGTACCTGATCCACTGGCCCGTGCGCGAGGAACAGGGCTATGTGCGGGCCTGGTCCAAGATGGAGGCCTTCAACAAGCAGGGCCGCGCCAGGGCCATCGGCGTGAGCAACTACCACGTGCATCATTTGCAGGACCTGCTGGCCGTGGCCGACGTTCCGCCGGCGCTGAACCAGGTGGAATGCCACCCCGAGCTGACCCAGGTGGAGCTGAGCGACTTTTGCCGGGAGAAGGGCATCGCCTTCGAGCCCTGGAGCCCCTTGGGCCGCGGCAAGCTGTTGGAGAACGAGACGCTGAAGGACATCGCCAAGGCCCACGGGAAGACCACGGCCCAGGTGATCCTGCGCTGGGGCCTGCAGCGGGGCTTTGTGAACATCCCCAAGTCCGTGCACAAGGAGCGCATCGAGCAAAACGCCCAGCTGTTTGACTTTGCGCTGAGCCAAGGGGAGATGGAGCGCATCTTCGCGCTGAACAAGAACGAGCGCGTTGGATCGGATCCGGAGACCTTTAACTTCTAAAAAACGAGGGACGAATTCCAAAGCAAGGGACCGGAAAGAATTTCCGGTCCCTTGCTTTGGAGGGGGTGCGGGGGAAGGGGCGCAGCCCCTTCCCCCGCACCCCCATCCCCGCGCAAAGGCGGGGCCTATTCGCGCCAACCGTCCAGCTTGGCATGGGCGGTCTTGAGGCTTTCGATGATGGGAATGTGCTGGGGGCACTTTTGCTGGCAGGCGCCGCAGGCCACGCAGCGGGAAGCGTCCTTGCCGGCCCGCTTGAGGAAGAGGTAGGAGCGGCGGGGATTGTTGTAATCCTGGAACATTTCGCCGGCATTGTAGCGCTGAAACACCGCCGGGATGGCCACGCCCTGGGGACAGGGCAGGCAGTACTCGCAGCCGGTGCAGGGGATGGTGACCCGGGACTCATAGGCGGCCTTGGCCCGCTGGAGCAGCCGGCGGTCCTGCTCGGAGAGGCAGCCGGGCACGGCGTCCGGGGCGGAGAAGATGCGGAGGTTGTCCTTGAGCTGGTCCAAGGTGGTGACGCCGCTGAGGATGCAGCTGACCTGGGGCTGATCGATCATGTAGCGGAAGGCCCACTCGGCGGCGGACCGGCGGACGGGGTAGCCGTCGTACACGGCCTGCACCTGGCTGGGCGCGCTGGCCAGGCCGCCGCCGCGCAGGGGCTCCATGATCACCAGGGCGCAGCCCTTTTCCCCGGCCAGGCGCACGCCCTCCTCGGTGACCTCCTTGGCGGAATCCAGCAGGTTTTGCTGCACCTGGCACATGGCCCAGGGATAGTAGGAGAGCACCTGGCGGAAGGTGTCCAGCCCGCCGTGGTAGGAGAAGCCGATGGCGCGGATGAGGCCCTCCTGCTTGAACTTCTCGTACTCGTTGAGGATGTCGCGGCGCTGGATCTCCGGCCAGGCGGGGGCCTGGATGTTGTGGATCAGGTACACGTCCAGGTAGTCGGTGCGCAGCTTTTTGAGGGTGTTTTCCAGGTTGCGGCGGATGGTGGAGGCGTCCGTCATTGCAGCAAAGGGTTGCTTGGTGGCGATGTGGACGCGCTTGCGCCGCTCCCCCTCCAACGCCTCGCCCACCACGCGCTCGCTGTCGCCCCCGTGGTAGCCAAAGGCCGTGTCGAAATAGTTGACGCCGTGGTCCGCCGCGTAGCGCAGCAGCTCATAGGCCTTTTCCCGGTCCACCTCCACGGTCCCGTCGGGCCGCTCCCGGCGGGGCAGGCGCATGCAGCCCATGCCGAAGGTGGACACCTGGTAGCCTTCCCGGCCATAATCGCGGTATTGCATCGATGCATTCCTCCTTAACGAGCGCTAGCGCTCGGGAATTTGGTAGCGGTCCTGGGCGCGCAGGCCCAGCTTTTCCGCCACCAGGGGCAGCCACTCCTGCACGGTGGGCAGCGCCTGCGGGTGATGGGCGTCGGAGCCGCAATAAAAGCGGCAGCCCTCCTCCTTGGCCAGGCGGAAGACGCGCAGGTTCTCCTCCTCAAAGTCCGTCCAGCCGGGCGCAAAGCAGGAGGCGTTGAGCTCGATGCCCGCGCCCGCCTTGGCGTAAAAGGCGAAGCAGCGGCGCAGACGGGTCTCGTCCAGCAGGCGCATGACCTGGTGCCAGTCGCCGTCCCGGAAGACCAACGAGCAGTTCAGGTGGGCCAGGCCGACCTTTTCAAAGGGAAGGTCCAGCCGCGTTAGCTCCTCCAGGCGGGTGAGGAGCAGCTCCGCCAGGGCGGGCGCGGTGCGGATGGAGGGATCCCGGGTGAGGCCGGACATGTGGAAGTGGTTCAGCGGCACGACGATGAAGTCGAAGCGGTCGTAGTGCCGGGGGGACAGGGCCAGGCGGGAGCCCCCGCAATACTCCGTCTCGCAGCCGAAGAGGAAGCGCAGCTTGTCCGTCGCCGGCAGGGGCAGGGATTGGCGCACGTGGTCCAGGCCCTGGGCGGCGTAAAACTCGTTGGGATCCGGCAGGTCTTCGTCCCAGAAGTGGTCGGTGAGGCAGAGGCAGTCATAGCCCTTGTCCTGGGCGAAGCGGAGGATGCTCTCCGGGGTCATGCCGGGGTCCTGGCTGCACAGCGACAGCCTTGTGTGGCAATGGATGTCGTGGTTAACGGGAAACTTCAATGGAAAAACCCCCTTTCGACCGGCGCGGCAAACGTTTACCTTTGCAAGTATACACGAAATACCCAAGAACGCACAAGTGGAGACGGGATTTTGCGGACGCCTGCCGGCATGGGGGGCAAATACTGCTTGACAACGCAAGGAGTACGTGTGGTATCATAGAAATGCTAGGGTATAAGGCCTTGGGCCGGTCATATGCCGCGCCGAAAGGAAGGGAATATAAGCGGTGAAACATGCAAGAACCCAGGAGGAGAAGTACCAATATTTGACGGGGGAGAAGATCCCCAGGCTGATTTGGAGCATGGCGGTGCCCACCATCATTACCATGCTGGTCTCCTCCTTCTATAATATGGCGGATACCTTCTTTGTCGGGCGCATCAGCACCAGCGCCTCGGGCGCGGTGGGCGTGGTGTTTCCGCTGATGAACATCATTCAAGCCCTCGGCTTCACCTTTGGCCACGGCGCGGGCAATTACATCGCCAGAGCCTTGGGCCGGCAGGAAAAGCAGGACGCCGAGGCCATGGCGTCCACGGGCTTTTTTTCGGCCCTGCTGGCGGGCGCCCTGTTCATGGGGTTGGGGCTGCTCTTCCTGGAACCGTTGGTTAAGCTGCTGGGCGCGACGGACACCATCGCCCCCCACGCCAAGAGCTATGCCTTCTATATTCTATTGGCCGCGCCCTTCATGGTCTCCAGCTTCGTGCTCAACAACCTGCTGCGCTTTCAGGGTAGCGCCTTTTACAGCATGATCGGCATGTGCTCCGGCGCGGTGGTCAACATCGCCCTGGACCCGCTGTTCATCTTCGGCCTGGATATGGGCGTCGGCGGCGCGGCCCTGGCCACGGCTCTTTCCCAGACGACCAGCTTCGTCCTGCTGCTGATCGGCTGCACCAAGGGCGGCAACATCCCCATCCGCCTGAGAAACTTTAAGCCCAGCCTTTGGCGCTATCGGGAGATCCTGCGCGGCGGCCTGCCCTCCCTGTGCAGGCAGGGCTTGGCCTCCGTGGCCACCATCTGTCTGAACCTGGCCGCCGGTCCCTACGGCGACGCGGCCATCGCCGCGATGTCCATCGTCTCGCGCATCATGCAGTTCGCCTTCTCCATGGTTCTGGGCCTTGGCCAGGGCTTCCAACCCGTCTGCGGCTTCAACTACGGGGCCAAGCTCTACGACCGTGTGCGGGAAGCCTTCTGGTATTGCGTGCGCATCGCCTTCTTCGTGCTGCTGTTCTTTTCGGTGCTGGGCATCGTGTTCGCCCCGCAGCTGCTGTCGCTGTTCCGTGCCGACGACGCCGAGGTGATCGCCATCGGCGCCCTGGCCCTGCGCCTGCAATGCGCGGTGTTCCCCACGGTGGCCTATGTGGTGCTTTGCAACATGTACTTGCAGACCATCGGCAAGGCCTTCAAGGCCTCGCTGCTGTCCATGGCCAGGCAGGGGCTGTTCTTTCTGCCGGCCATCCTCATCCTGCCCAGGATCTTTGGCCTTCTGGGCGTGCAGATGAGCCAATGCGTTTCCGACGCCTGCGCCTTCCTGCTGGCGCTGCCGCTGGGCCTATCCACCCTGCGGCAAATGCGGGAGGAGAAGGGCGAACGAATAGGCGGCCAGGCGGACCTGTAGGTCCGGGCCGTCGGAAAAACCGAAATCTAAGAATAGGGAAAGGGGTTTTTGTTCATGGCGTTGCTGCACTTCAACTTTGAGAGCGAGTACCTGAACAACAACACGGACGTCAACATCATCGTGCCGGACAAGAAGCGGGGGGTTTCGCCCGCCGAATTCTATGGCAGCGGCAAGAAGTACAAGGTTCTGTGGCTGTTGCACGGCACCTTCGGCGACTACACCGACTGGATTCGCAAGTCCAACATCGAGTTGTACGCCTGCGAGAAGAACCTGATCGTGGTCATGCCCAGCGCGCTGAACTCCAACTATGCCAACTGGAACTGCATGATCGGCTACAACATGTACGACTTCCTGATCAAGGAGCTGATGCCCCTGGTCCAGGGTTGGCTGCCCGCCTCCGCCGCCAGGGAGGACAACTTCATCGCCGGCCTGTCCATGGGCGGCAACGGCGCCCTGCTCTACGCCCTGAACCATCCGGAGAAGTTCGCGGCCTGTGCGGTGCTTTCCTGCGCGCCCGGCGATTTTGATAAGATCGATATGGACTCCAAGGAGCCCGGCATGCAGAGGACCATCACCTCCGCCAAGAACGCCGGCGGCCTGGAGGCCTACAAGGCTTCCTATGAAAACCTCTGGAGGCTGTGCGGCGAAAAGGCCAAGAGCGGCGATCTGCCCAGGCTGTACTTCACCGTCGGCACCAACGACTTCCTCTTCGACCGCTACATGGAGTTCAAGGCCTACGCCAAGCAAATCGGCTTGGAGGCCCAGTTCCGCGAGATCGAAGGCTACACCCACGAGTGGCGCTTCTGGGATCTGACCATCCAGCACGCCCTGGACTTCTTCGGCCTCAAGGGCAAGGACGAGGGCAATCCCTTCTAAGCGGGAACAAAGGATCAAGTTAACATAACGGTTTTGTGCGCAAGGCGCCGGGGGCTTCCCTCCGGCGCCTTGTCCTTCCTTGAAAAGACGGCAGGATGGCGGCGCCGGCGATTTTTCCATGCATTTCCTGCCTTTTTGCGTGAACCTTGGGCGCCTACCGGAGGTATATAAAGGGGGAAGGGGGTGAAGGGGATGGGGATCGATTCGTACATTGGCCAGTATGGCCGTAGGATCTACGGGCTGTGCCGGCATCTCTGCGCGGACCCCGACGAGGCCGACGACCTGTACCAGGAGACCTGGCTGCGGGTCTTGCGCGGCATCGAGCGCTACGATCCCGCCCGCCCCTTCGAGCCCTGGCTGGCCAAGGTCTGCGTCAACGCCTACCGGAGCTCCCTGCGCCGCCTGCGCCGGGGACCCCCGCTGCTGCGGGGCCGCGGGGCGGAGCCGGAGGCGCTGCTCCAAGCCCTTCCCGCGCCCGAGCGGCCGGACTACGGCCCCCTGTACGAGGCCATCGGCCGCCTGCCGGAGCGCCTGCGCTTGACGCTGGTCCTGTTCTACTTCCGCGACATGCAGGTCGCATCCTGCGCCCAGGTCCTGGGCGTTCCCGAGGGAACGGTGAAGTCCAGGCTGAACAAGGCGCGCAAGCTGTTGAAGGAGGCCCTGGGCCATGAAGCAGATCTTTGACTTTTCCCGCCAAGCCCCGCCGCCCCTGAGCGAGCGGGAGCTGCGCCGGCGGCTGGAAAGGCGCAGCCAACAGCGCTGGGCCGCCGCGCTGGCCGTGGCCGGCGCCCTGCTGCAGCTGGCGCTGCTGTTGTTGGCCCTTGGGCTGGCCACGGTTTCGCCGGCCCTCGGGCTGGCCGCGTTGGCCTATGCCGCCCTTTCCCTGCTGGGCGGCGGCGCGGTCGCCCTGGCCTTTGATCGAAGAGGAGGTGTACGCGCTTGAACATCCTTCCCCTGTTGTTGCTGCTCTTGGTGTTGGCCGCCTGGCTGGCGCTGACCGTGGGGGTGGGCGTCTATGTGTACCGCGACGCCAGGCGCCGCGGCATGAACGCCGCCCTGTGGGCGCTGGTGGCCCTGCTGGCGCCATCGCTGATCGGCTTTGCCGTGTATCTGGTGGTCCGGGGCGGCTATGCGGACCTGGAATGTCCGGCCTGCGGGGCGGCCGTGGAGGAGAGCTATGCCGTCTGCCCCCGCTGCGGGTGCAGGCTGCGGGCCGTCTGCCCGGGCTGCGCCAAGCCCGTGGAGCCGGATTGGATCGTCTGCCCCCGCTGCGCCGCGCCCTTGCAGCCGGGCGGCCAGGTCCGCGCCCCCGTGCGCAAACGGGGCGGCGGGCTTGGAAAGATCCTCACGGCCGTGGTGCTGGCCGCGCTGCTGCTGTTCGGCTGCGTGCTGTGGGGATTGACGCGCCTGTCCACGCCGAGCGGCGCCATCTCCTTTGAGGAAAAGGAACTGGACGAGTACTTCCAGGTCCAGGAAGGGCAGGCCGGCGCGCAGGTGCAGGCCTGGCTGGACGGGTTGGAGCTTCGGGAGGACCGGGCCTATGCGCTGCGCTACAGCCGGTCCCTGGAGGAGGGCGGGGAGTTTTACTACCTGGTCTACGCGCCCTTCACCAGCGGCCAGGCGGGCAGCTCCATCGGCCAGGGCGCAACGCTCTTTGCCACCGTCATCACCTTGCAGATGGAGCGCACGAGCGGGAGCGGCTCGGTGTTCCTGCTGCGCTCCACGGCGGGGCGCACGCCGCAGCTGCGCGTGCTGCGCGGCGGGCAGCGGCTGGACGTGGAGCTGACCGAGGTGGAGTTCAACCCCACCCTGTACTTCCTGCCGGGCGCGGGCGGCGCGGAGGGCTTTAGGCCATTCCCCGCGCAGACGCCCGGCGCGGGAGCGTCGCAGGACGAGGAGCAGGACGGGAAAGCGGAAGGCGGGGAAAGCCAGCCCTAAGCGCGGACGCGGAATCCCAAACCCGGCCACGCAAACCGGCCCCGCGCGATGAGCGCGGGGCCGTTCCTTCGCCACGGGAAAGGCCGTGGGAAGCGCTCCGGCCCGAACAGCAGCGCCTTTCCCGCGCGGCGGGGAAGGGGCCTGGACCCGCCCCGCCCCAAGCACCGGCCATGGAATCCGGAACACGGCCAGTCCCCGCCCGAACCCAGGCCACGCAAAACCGGCCCCGCGCGATGAGCGCGGGGCCGTTCCTTCGCCACGGGAAAGGGGCCTGGACCCGCCCCGATGCCAAGCGCGGGGCCGTTCCTCCGCCACGGGAAAGGCCGTGGAAGCGCTACGGCCCAAACGGCAGCGCGTTTCCCACGCGTCGGGAAAGCGCGAGGGAACCGCCCCGGCCCAAGCACCGGCATG
>CALWRM010000029.1 GCA_944383925.1 uncultured Clostridia bacterium | reverse complement strand
CCACTGCCATGGCGTCGTCCCGCTTTCGCTGCCCGAACGGCCCCCCACAGCCCCCCCCGCTGCCCGCCTCGCCGTCTTTCGCTCTTGAAGCCCGCTTCCCGTGCCGCACGCCCGCGCAAAGCCCAAGCAGCGGCCCGGGTCCTGCCCTTTTCCCGCCTTTTGCCCCTTCGTCCCGTCCCTTGCGCTACAGCGTCACGCCGTCCTTGAACAGGGCGATCTCCCGGCAGCCCATCCGCTCGCTGCAGGTCTGCCGGCCGCTGGCCGTTTCCAGCACCAGGGCCAGCAGCTCGGCCAGGGCCTGTTCCATTGCCTGGCCTTGGAGCAGCGGTCCGGCGTCGTAATCCACCCAGTGCGGCTTTGCGCGGGCCAGACGGCTGTTGGAGGCCAGCTTCAGCACGGGCGCCGGCGCGCCGAAGGGCGTGCCCCTGCCGGTGGTGAAGAGCAGCAGCTGCGCTCCGGACGCGCAGAGGGCCGTGGAGGAAACCAGGTCGTTTCCCGGCGCGCAAAGCAGCTGCAAGCCCGGCCCCCCAACCGCCTGCCCCAGGGACAGCACGCCCCGCACCGGCGCGGAGCCGCCCTTCTGCACGCAGCCAAGGGACTTTTCCTCCAGCGTGGTGATGCCGCCCGCCCGGTTGCCCGGCGAGGGGTTTTCATACACGGGCTGGCCGTAGCGGCCGAAATAGGCCTTGAAGCCGTTGATGAGCTCCACGGTCTGCTCGAAGATCTCCCGGCTGGCACAGCGGTCCATGAGCAGCTCCTCCGCGCCGAACATCTCGGGAACCTCGGTGAGCAGGCAGCTGCCGTCCGCTGCGCAAAGCCCGTCCGCCAGGGCGCCCAGCAAGGGGTTGGCGCTGATGCCCGAGTAACCGTCGGAACCGCCGCATTTCATGCCCAGGCACAGGTAGCGCAGGTCCAGGCTCTGCCGCCGGTCGCCGGCGGCCAGGGCCATCAGCGCCTCCAGCGCCTCCAAGCCGGCCTGCTCCTCGTCGGCCACCTCCTGCGCGCTCAAAAAGCGCAGCCGTTCGCTCGGCCTAAGGCCCGTGGCCTCCTGGAAGGCCTGCACGTTGTTGTTCTCGCAGCCAAGGCCCAGCACCAGCACCCCGCCCGCATTGGGATGGCGGCAAAGCCCCGCCAGCAGGGCCTGGGTGGTCGCCTGGTCCTGGCCCAACTGGGAACAGCCGTAGGGGTGGGGAAAGGCGTACACCCCGTCCACGCCCTCCGGCCGGCGCGCGTGGGCCTTGGCCGCCAACGCCTGGGCGATTCGATTCACACAGCCAACGGTGGGCACCACCCAAACCTCGTTGCGTATGCCCGCGCGTCCGTCCGGGCGCAGGTAGCCCTGGAACGCGGCCCGCAGGGGCGGGGCGGGCCTGGGCTCCTCCGGGGCGTACGCATAGGCCTGCTGGCCGGAAAGCTTGGTGGCCAGGTTGTGGCTGTGCACCCACTCCCCTGGCCCGATGGCCTTCGTGGCCCTGCCGATGGGACAGCCGTACTTGACCACATCCTCCCCAAGGGCGATGGAAACCAGGGCAAACTTGTGCCCCGCCGGCACGTCGCAGGATAGCGTCACGTCCAGCGCCCGCTCCCCCCGGCGCAGCTCCCGCAGCGCCACGGCCACGTTGTCCCTTGGGTGTATCCTCTTGGCGTCCAGCATGAACGCTTCCCCCTTCCCGCTCATCCGCCGGCGCAGCGCCCCCAAAGAGCTCCGCCTTCCTAATTAATATGAATATGAATGCCGTCCAAGCTCGGCCCTTTCCGCCGTCCTTTGGCCCCACGCCCCGCGAGCTTTCGCCGCGCTTTCCTAAAACAACCGCCAGCCGTTTCCCCAGGCCTTCCCGCAACGGCGCAAGCGGCCGCTGCTCCGCAGAATCTTCCCGCCGCCTCCCGGGCCCGCGCCCCGCGAGTTTCCGCCGCGCTTTCACCAAACAACCGCCAGCCGTTTCCCAGGGGCCTTCCCGCAACGCGAGCTTCCGCCGCGCTTTCACCAAACAACCGCCAGCCGTTCCCCTGGGCCTTCCCGCAACGCGAGCTTCCGCCGCGCTTTCCTTAAGCAACCGCCAGCCGTTTCCCTGGGCCTTCCTGCAACGGCGCAAGCGGTCGCTGCTCCAAGGCGCCTTCCCGCCCCGCGAGGGCTTCCCGCTCAGTTCGCCTCGTCCCGGCGCGCCGCCAGCGCCTCCATGGCCGCCCGGGGGCCGCGCCGCTCGATGGCCTCCAGGTCCGCCGCCACCAGGGCCGCCAGCCCGTCCAGGCCCAGCGCCTCGGGCGCAAACGCCCGCAGATACGCCTTTACGAAGGCCTCCCCCCGGGGCCCCCGGCGGTGGGCGTCGAAGAAGGCCTCCGCCTCCTCCCTATCCCGCAGGCCCTCCGGCCAGCGCAGGTACAGCGCCAGCAGCGCCGCCAGGGAAAAGCTCAGCCGCGCGGGCAGCTCGCCCGTCTGCCCCGCCCGATCCAACAAGCTCGGCAGGATGCGGGCGCGCCACTTGGCCGTGGAGTTGAGGGCGATGGAGAGGATCTGGTGGTCCAAATAGGGATTGTCAAAGCGCTCCAATACCTCCTGCAAAAAGGCGCGCAGCTCCGCCTCCGGCAGGGGAACGGTGGGCAGCACCTCCTCTTCCAGCATGGCCCGCAGATGGGCCCGCAAGCCCCCGTCCCCCATGGCCTGGCGCACCAGATCGTGGCCCAGCAGATAGGCCAGGGGCATGGCCCCGGTGTGGCCACCGTTGAGCAGGCGCAGCTTGCGCAGGCGGTAGGGGCGCAGGTCCCGGGTGAACAGCACCGGCAGCCCGGCCCGGTCCAGCGGCAGCTCCCGCTCCAGCGCCTCGGGTTCCTTGCATTGAATCACCCACAGGGCGTAGGGCTCCGCCACGGTGAGCAGCCTGTCCTCATAGCCCAGTTGCCGGCAAAGCTCCTCCCCGTCGCGGGGATAGCCGCTGACGATGCGGTCCACCAGCGTGTCGCAAAACTCGCAGGCGTTTTCCAGCCACTCCGCAAAGCCCGGCTCCAGCCCCAGGTTCTCCGCCGCCTTCCGGGTCAGGGCGTGCAAGCGCGCGCCGTTGTCGTCCACCAGCTCGGTGGGCAGCAGCACCAGGCCTTTGGCCGGATCGCCGCCGAAATGGCGCCAGCGCGCATGCAGAAACTGCGCGAGCTTGCCCGGGAAGGAGGGGCAGGGCCTGGCTGCCGGGCCGTCGCCGGCGGCCAGGGCCAGGCCGGCCTCCGTGGTGTTGGACACCACGAAGCGCAGCAGCGGCTCCTCGGCCAGGGCCAAGAAGCCCTCGTAGTCCTCGTAGGGGTTCACCGCCCGCTGCACGCAGCGCACCACCCGGCCCCGCTGGCGCGCCTTGCCGCCCTCCTTGCCGCGCAACACCACCGTAAACAGGCAGTTTTGCGCTTGAAACTCCGCCAGATCGCCGCGGTTGGTGGGCTTTACGATGGCCACCCCCGCGTTCGTTTCGCCGCTCTCGTTGGCGATGTCCAACATCTGATCGAAAAAGGCGCGCAGGAAGTTCCCCTGCCCCACCTGCAAAACCCGAATGGGACGCTCCTGGCCCTCCTGCCGCCGCTGTAGCCTGCGCATCGCGCCGCCTCCCTTTTGCAAAACCGAATATGATACCCATTCTAACACAAAAGTTAATGGTTGACAAAGCAAAGGGCCGGTTGCTACACTAAAATGTATGGGGCACATGCATATGGGTCCCTGATTCAGATGGCGGTCGCGGCTGCCTAAAACAGAGGTCTGGGCGCGCGCCGGCTGGCGGCTTGTAGGAAGGGGATTGCCTATGGCGACGGTGAAGGACATTGCGGAACGGGCCGGTTTGGGCATGGCCACCGTATCCAAATACTTAAACGGCGGCCGGGTGCGGGAGCAAAACCGCGCGGCCATTGAGAAGGCCATACGCGAGCTGGGGTACCAAGGCGGGCCGCGCGTGCGGCTGCCCAAGCCCAGCTGCTCCTCCACGGTGGGCGTGGTGATTCCCGAGCTGAACAATCTCTACGCCACCACCATCGTGCAGACCTTGGAGGACGAGCTGCACAAGGCCGATTACAACGTGCTCATCTGCGACTGCCGCTCCAGCCGGGAGCGGGAGGCGGAGCTGGTGCGCTTTTTACTGGGCAAGACCGTGGACGGCCTGGTCTGCCTACCCACGGACATGGAGGGCGCATCCCTGGCGCCGGTGCTGGAGAAGGGCCTGCCGGTATTGCTGCTGGACCGCATGGTGCCGGACCTGCAGGGCAGGGCCAGCGGCATCCTGGTGGACAACCTGCGGGCCGTGCAGCAGGCCACGGCGCATCTGCTGGACCAGGGTCACAGGCGCATCGGCCTGCTGCTGGGCATACCCCGCATCCACACCACCGAACAGCAGCTGCTGGGCTACCGGCTGGCCCTGCGCCAGAGGCTGCTGGACATCGACGAGGATCTGGTGCGCTTCACGGACTGCACCGTGCGCGGCGGCTACGAGGCCGCCCAGGAGCTGTTGCGCATCCCCGACGTGACGGCCCTGGTGGCCTCCAGCGACTGCCTGACCCTTGGCGCGCTGCACGCCGTGGGCGACCGGGGGCTGCGGCTGCCCGAGCAGCTCTCCTTCGTGGGCTTTGACCAGACGCCCCTGTTCCAGGCCTGCCTGCCCAAGCTGACGCTGGTGGAGCAGCCCTTGCAGCGGATCGGCCAGTTGGCGGCGCAAAGCCTGCTTGCCCAGATGAGCGTGCGTCCGGAGAGAAGGACCTATTCGGTGGAGGTGCTCTCCACCCGCCTGGTGCTTGGCGAGACCGTGGCCGCGCCGGCCGCCAGGCCCTAGACCGCGGGGAAAAGGGAGGAGGCCTTTGGCCATGCACGTGGAACTGACCACCCGCCGGCTGCGGCTGCGGCCGCTGGGCAGCGGCGACCAAGACGCCGTGCACGCCTATGCCTCCGACCCGCAAACCGCCCGCTATCTGCTGCGCCTGCCCCACAAAAGCCCCGAGGAGACCGCGGCCTTTCTGGCGGGCGCGCAGGCGGAATGGGCGAAGGAGCGGCCGGCGTTTTACGAGTTTGCGGTGGAGCTGGAAGGCCGGCTGATCGGCCACGTATCGCTGTACCCGGAACCGGACGGCCGCAGCGGCGAGCTCGGCTGGGTGCTGGACCGGGCCTATTGGGGCCACGGCTACGCCACCGAGGCGGCCGGCGCCCTGCTGCGCTTTGCCACCGACACCCTGGGCCTGCGCCGCCTCACCGCCCATCGGGACGCGGAAAACCTGGCCTCGGCCCGGGTGATGGAAAAGCTCGGGCTGCGCCCGGCGGAGGAAGGCGAGCGGCTGTATCCGGACGGCCGGGGAAGGGCCCGGGAATTGCTATACACCTACGAGGCGCGCGACGACGGCTAGGGCCGGCGGCGCGCCCCTTTTTTTCTCGCCGTTCTCGCGCCCCTCTCCCCCACAGATCGAGCGCCAAAGCGGAACGCCCCTCCCGCCAGGCCAAGAAACCGCCGGCGGCCGCTCGCACCGGCCCCTTTTTCTTTGGGCCGCCAAAAGCGCGCGCCGACGCTCCGCCTTTCGCAAACCGAACACCCGATCGGGCTTGCCTGGACGGGCGGCGGTTTCCCTCGCCCCGTTCTCCATTTGGGCCACTAAAAGCGCACGCCTACGCTACGCTTTCCGCAAACCGAGCAACCGCCCGGGG
>CALWRM010000028.1 GCA_944383925.1 uncultured Clostridia bacterium | reverse complement strand
CACGACCACGACCATGGCCAGGGGTCCGTCCGGCGGGAGCGCGCGCTGCTGGCCATCGCGGCGGCGGCCTTTCTTCTGGCCCTGGCGCTTCCGGAGCGCTTCCGGCCTCTGGCCTTCGTGGTCAGCTGGTTGCTGGCGGGGGGCGAGGTCCTGCTCTCCAGCGCCAGAACCTTGTCGGGGTTTGTCAAATCCCTGCGGAGGGGGCCGTTGGTCAATCCCCTGGACGAGAACCTACTGATGTCGGTTGCCACCATCGGCGCCTGCCTGCTGGGAGAGTATGCGGAGGGCGCGATGGTGATGCTGCTCTTCAACCTGGGCGAGCAGCTGCAGGCGGCGGCGGTGCGGCGCTCCAGGGCCTCCATCGAAAAGCTGATGGCCGTGCGGCCGGACCACGCCAACCTGCTGGAGAAGGGGAGGGTTCGCCGGGTATCGCCGGAGGAGGTGCCCGCCGGGGCCTGTATCGAGCTCAGGCCCGGCGAGCGCATTCCCCTGGACGGCGTGGTGGTCGAGGGCGCAGGCGCGCTGGATACCAGGGACATGACCGGCGAGTCCCTGCCGCGGGAGGTCGCCGTGGGCGACGAGGTGCTCTCCGGCTGCATCAACCTCAATGCCCGTCTGGTGCTGCGGGTGACCCGTCCGGCCGGCGAATCGGCGGTGAGCAGGGCCCTGGCCCGCATCCAGGACGCGGCCAAGGGCAGGGCCAAGGCGGAGCTGTTCTTCACGCGCTTTGCCAGGATCTACACCCCGGTGGTGGTGGGCGCGGCCTTCCTGCTGGGCACGGTGCCCCTGCTCTTTGGCGGCGACGCCTCCGTATGGGTGTACCGGGCGCTCTCCTTCCTGGTGGTTTCCTGCCCCTGCGCGCTGGTGCTGTCCATTCCCCTATCCTTTTTCTGCGGCATCGGCGCGGCCAGCCGCATGGGCGTGCTTTGCAAGGGCGGCGCGGCCCTGGAGCGCCTGGCCGAGGCCAGGACGGTGGCCTTTGACAAGACGGGCACCCTGACCAAGGGCGAGTTGAGCGTTCGCCGCGCCCTGCCCGCATCGGGCGTGACCGAGGAGGAGCTGCTGCGGGCCGTGGCGTCGGCGGAGAGCGGGAGCGACCATCCCATCGCCAAGGCCCTGGCCGCGGCGGCCCAGCCCGTGCCCGTGGAGGAGTTGCAGGAGCTGGCGGGCCTTGGGTTGCGGTGCCGGTACGCGGGCAAGACCCTGCTGGTGGGCAACCGCCGCCTGCTACAGGAAGCGGGGGTGGACGCGCCGGAGCTGCAGGCGACGGGCGTGCTTGCGGCCCTGGACGGGCGCTACCTGGGCGCGGTGGAGCTGCGCGACACCCTACATCCCCAGGCAAGGGAGACCATCGAGGGCCTTCGGGCGCGGGGCATCGGCCGCATCGCCATGCTCAGCGGCGACAACCGCGCCATCGCTGAGCACATCGCAGGGGAGCTGGGCGGCCTGGAGCTGCGCGCGGAGCTGTTGCCGGACCAGAAGGTGGAGGCGCTGGAAAGCCTGGGCGAGCACGCGGTGTATGTGGGCGACGGCGTCAACGACGCCCCCTGCCTGCTGGCCGCGGACGTGGGGGTGGCCATCGGCCTGTCCGGATCGGACGCGGCCATCGAGGCGGCGGACGTGGTGCTGTTGGGCGGCGGCCCCAAGGGCCTGCTGGCCGCCCTGGACATCGCCAGGCGGACGATGCGCAACGTCAAGCAGAACGCCCTCTTCGCCCTGGGGGCCAAGGCGGCCTTCCTGCTGCTCTCGGCCCTTGGCTGGTGCCCCATGTGGGTGGCGGTGTTCGCCGACGCGGGCCTGGCGGTGCTCTGCGTGCTCAATTCCCTGCGCCTGTTGGCCGTGGCCAAGGCGTGAGGGAAACGGTTGAAAAGAAAAAAGCGGGGACGGCGGAAAGACGCCGTCCCCGCTTTGACATGCAAGGGAAACCAGTGCCGCGCGCGGGCGCCGGTCAGGGATTTTTCCCGCCGCCACCGGAGAGCTTGGAGCGGATCTGGACGGCCAGCCCGAAGAAGACCGCCAGGGCTAGGGCGGCGACCAGCGCATATTCCAGCAGGAAGTCCTAAAGGGGGCAAGGGCTGCGAGCAGGCCGCCGGTCAGGGATTTTTCCCACCGCCGGAGAGCTTGGAGCGGATTCGGACGGCCAGCCCGATGATGAGCGCCTGCGCCGGGGCGGCGACCAGCGCGTATTCCAGCAGGATGTCCTGTGGGGAATAAGGGCTGCGTGCGGGCCGCCGGTCTTTTTTTCCGCCGCCGGAGAGCTTGGAGCGGATTCGGACGGCCAGCCCGATGATGAGCGCTTGCGCCGGGACGACGACCAGCGCGTATTCCAGCAGGAAGTCCTGTGGGGAATAAGGAATGCGCGCAGGCCGCCGGTCTTTTTTCCAGCCGCCAGAGAGCTTGGAGCGGATGCGGACGGCCAGCCCGATGAAGAGCGCCAGGGCTAGGGCGGCGATCAGGTCAACCTCCGGGGGGGGGAAATGGTTGAAAAGGAAGAAGCGGGGACGGCGGAAAGACGCCGTCCCCGCTTTGAGATGTAAGGGGGAGCAAGGGCTGCGCGCGGGCCGCCGGTCAGGGATTTTTCCCGCCGCCGGAGAGCTTGGAGCGGATCCAGACGGCCAGCCCGATGATGACCGCCAGGGCCAGGGCGACGACCAGCTCGTATTCCAGCAGGAAGTCCTTGACGGTTTGCCAGTTGAGCCCCACCGCGGAGCCGAGGGAATAGAGCAAGGTGTTGTGGATCGCCGTGGTCAGGATGACCGCCGGATATACCCGCCTGCGCGGCATGCGCAGGATGCCGCAGACCATGAGGATGGGCAGATTCATGCCCATTATGAACTTGGCGGCGAAGATGGTCAGCACGCCCCGGCGGCGCAGCCAGCTGCCTGCCAAGGCCTGGCGCCGCGGGGGAAAGACGCGCCGCAACCACCTGCGCGTGAGCAGGTAATCGCCGAAGCTGCGGCCGATCTCGGTCAGCGCCAGGGAGGCGGCGGTGGTGCCGATCCAGTAGCTGAACAGCACGGGCCAAAGGTCGTTGGCCAAACCGCCGGTCCAGACGCCCGCGCCGATGATGAGCACGATGTCCCCGGGAAAGACGGGAAAAAAGGCCTGCAACATGCCGCAAACGGCGAAAAACAGGGCGACGTTCCACACGGGCAGGGCGTGAATGCCCTCCAAGAAGCGCTGCGCCCAGGCAATCATGCGCGCGCTCCGTCGTAGCGCAGGCAGCCCGCCACGTAGGTTTTTTGTACGCGCAACGCCCCGTCAAACACGGCGAAGCTGGCCACCGCGCCGGGGGCGATGCGGCCAAGCTCCTCCAGCCCCAGTGCGTCGGCCGGGGTTTGGGAGGCCATCCGCGCGGCCTCCTCCAAGCTGGCGCCGGCCAGCTGCACCATGTTGCGCAAGGCCCGGTCCAGCGTCAGGGTGGAGCCAGCCAGGTTGCCGGCGGCGATGCGGGCCACGCCGTCCCGCACGGTCACGTCCGTGGGCCCCAGGCGGTACTGGCCGTCGGGCATGCCGCAGGCGGCCATGGCGTCCGTGATCAGGCACAGGCCGGCGGCGCCCTTGGCCCGCAGGCAGAGCTTGAGGATGGCGGGATGCAGGTGGATGCCGTCGGCGATCAGCTGGCAGGTCAGGCCGTCCAGCGTCAGGCCCGCGCCGGGCACGCCGGGCGCCCGGTGGTGCAGCCCGTTCATGCCGTTGAACAGGTGGGTCACCTGGCGCAGGCCGGATGCCTGGGCGCGTTCCATCTGCTCCAGCGTGGCGCCCGTATGGCCCGCGCTGACGGCCACGCCCTTGGAAACGAGGTAGGCGGTCAGCGCCTCGGCACCCGGCAGCTCCGGGCTTAGGGAGAGCAGCTTGACCGCGCCCTCCAGCCCCTCGGCGATGCGCAGGTAGTTGTCCATGCTGGGGGCCAGGCAGCAGCCCGCGTCCTGGGCGCCCAGGTGGTCTTTGGCGAAAAAGGGCCCCTCCAGATGGGCGCCCAGGATCTGCGCGCCGCCGGAGGGCAGGTCCATCGCGCGGGCGACGCCGGACAGGGCCTGGCGGATCCGTCCCGCCTCGTCGTTCATGGTGGTCGGCAGGAAGGCGGTGACCCCGTAGCGGGGCAGGGCGGCGGCCATGGCCTGCACGGCCTGGCAGCCCTGCATCGTGTCCACGCCCAGCATGCCGTGGATGTGCAGGTCGATCAGGCCGGGCAGCAGCAGGCACTCCTCGGCGGGGCCTGCCTCCTCGACCACGCGCAGCACGCGGCCGTCCGCCACCTCCACGCTCATGTTCTCGCGCAGACGGCCGTCCACCAGGGTTTTCTGATATCGCAGCTTCAAAACAAGGCCTCCCTCCGGCATGCTCGCCCACTTGGCATGCAAGGTTCACGGTTCAGTGTGCCCAGTATACAGTGTTTTCCAGCTTTACACAAGTAAAAACACATAAAAACAGCAAAATGGGCGCGAAAGACCGCTAAAAAGAAGGAGCCGAAGGAACAGACGGTCAATCCAGCGGCGAAAAGCCCCGCCTTCGCGGCCGCGGCTTGGTCAGGGGCAGGGGATGGGCCATGAGCAGGTAGCGCCACTCGTCGTAGATGTGGTCCTCGCTGGAGGTGTCCACGTCCTCCACCCGCTCCGGGTCGTAGCAAAGGGCGGGGATGGTGCGGATGGAGTCCCGGCAACAATGGAACACATACAGCCCGCAGCGGCCATTTTCATCGAAGCGCAGCCGGCTGTGCACCTGCATCAGCCCGGGGAGCCGGGCGTTTTCCGCGGGCTGAAAGCTCACGCCCTCCCGCTGCATCTGCAGGGCGATGCTCTCGCCCCTGGAGCCGTCCCAAATAGAGGGGTCCGCATAGCCCGTCACCCGCAGGCCCTTTTCGTGCTGGGCCTCCGCCTCCCGGATGCCCCGGGCGATGCGGTCCGGGGTCAGGCGCAGCCCCTCGTTGGGCACGCCGGTGCAGCCGTACCACTCCCGGTAGCGGTAGAGGACGCCGTCCGGGCTCAAGGCCCACCAGCCCACGGAAAAGGGCCGGGCATAGCCGAAGTCGAAGGAGCGGAAGCGGCGCCAGCTTTCCGGGATCTCGAAGGGCTCCACCACGTGGGTAAAGCGCTGGCTGCGGTAGCCCGCGGGATCGTCCCGCCAGGCGGTGAAGACCTGGCCTTCGAAGGCGTCCCAGCGGCCATAGAGCAGGGCCTCCCGCAGGGCGCGGGGCTTTTGCGCCAGCTCCAGCAGGTAGTCCTGGCCGATGTGGGGGTTGTCCTGCACGCGGGCGGGAATGTAGCGCAGGCTGCGCTCCCCCCGCAGTCCCCCCTCGCAGACCTCGATGCGCTGGGTTTGGCCCGGGGCCACGGGGTCCACAAACCGCGCCTTGACCCAGGCGTGGCCGGGGCCGCCCGGGTTGCTGGTGGCCCGGACCAGCGGGCGGATGCCCAGGGCCTTGCTGGCGCGCAGCCGGGATTTTAGAAAGTCGTAAACGTCCTTGGAAAAGTGGGTGAGCTCATCCAGGTACAGCCAATGGATCTCCGCGCCCTGGTATTGAAAGCGGTCCTGCTCCCGCTGGCAGTGGCGGAAGCGCAGGGCGGAGCCGTTGCGCAGCCGCAGCTCGTGGGCGGAGGCCTGGTAGCTGCCAAGGGCCGAAGGGATGCGGCGCAGGGCCTCGGCGATGAGCGTGTCCTCCAGCTCCCGGTAGGTGCGGCGAAACAGATAGGCATAGCTGCCCGGGTGGCGGTAGCAGCGCAGGAAGGCGTCCATCACCACGGCCGTGGACTTGCCCCCACCGGCCGCGCCGCCATAGAGCACCTCGTCCTCCCGGGCGTTGTGAAAGAGCAGCTGCTTTTCCGTGGGCGTGTAGGGAAGGAGAAGCTTCATCGGCCGTCGGCCTCCTCCTCCAAACCTTCGGGCAGCACCAGCTCCGGCATGTCCCCTGCCTTGTCCAAGGTCGCCTGGGCCAGGACCAGCTTGCGGATCAGATCCAGGGCCGTGATTTGCAGCTTCTCGTCCAGGTTTTGCTCCCGCATGGCGCTCAGCAGCTCCCGCGCGATCTGAATCTCCTGTTTCAACATGGCGATGCCTCCTTTTTTCGACTGTTTCCAACCCAACCATAGCACAAGGCCGCGGGCGCGTTTTCCCGGAAATCTGCGAACAAGGGGCGGGAAAGCCGCAAGGGCTCGAAAAAAGCTGTCTTTGCGGGCGGCAAGTGTGGTATACTGCCCTTAATAGACAGAAGAAACGCTCGTAAGGGGGAGAAAACAAGATGATATGCACGCTATGCCAAAGGGCTTGCGGCGTGGACCGCGCCAATGGGGAAATCGGCTTTTGCGGCATGGGCGAGGATGCCTACGTCGCCAAGGCCATGCTGCACCACTGGGAGGAGCCCTGCATCTCCGGAGAAAGGGGCTCCGGGGCCGTGTTCTTTTCCGGCTGCAGCCTGCGCTGCGCCTATTGCCAAAACTGGGAGATCAGCCACATGCGCAAGGGCCTGCCCGTGAGCGTGAGCCGCCTGCGGGAGATCTTCTTTGAGCTGTATGAAAAGGGCGCCCACAACATCAACCTGGTCAACCCCACCCACTTCGCGCCGGCCATCGCCAAGGCCCTGCAAAAGCGGCCGCCCATTCCCGTGGTGTACAACACCCATGGCTACGACGGCGAGCAGGCGCTGGAGCTGATGCGCGGCCTTGTGGATATCTATTTGCCGGACCTCAAATACGCCTATCGCCTGCCCGGCCGGCGCTATTCCGGCGTGGAGGACTATTTCCAGGCAGCCAAGACCGCCATCGAGCGGATGTACGAGCAGGTGGGACCCGTGCAGCTGGACGAAAACGGCCTGCTGAAAAAGGGCGTGATCATCCGCCACCTGATCCTGCCCGGCCAGGTGGACAACGCCAAGGCCGTCATCGACTACGTGGCCGAGCGGTATTCGGGCAAGGTCTATTTCTCCCTGATGCGCCAGTACATCCCCTGCGGCCAGGCCTACAACTATCCGGAGATCAACCGCCGGGTGACCGAGGAGGAGTACAAGGCCGTGGAGGAGCACCTCTTCGCCACGGAGCTGGACGGCTTCGTGCAGGAGGAGGAGAGCGCCAGCGAGAGCTTCGTGCCCGACTTCGACCTGGGCGGCGTGATCGCCCCGGAGGACGAGGAGGAGTTCCGCCGGCTCAAGGGGGAGGAGTAGGGCCATGGAACTGCTGCTCTTCCTGCAGGAACACAGAACGCCCGGCTGGGACGCCCTCTTCCTGACCGCGACCCGGTTGGGCGAGGAGACCGTGGTGCTGGCGGTGTTGCTGCTGCTGTATTGGTGCCTGGACAAGCGGGCCGGGCTGCGGGTCGGGCTTTGCTACTTTGCCGGCGGCTGGATGGGCCAGCTGCTCAAGCTGGTGTTTCTGGTGCCCCGTCCCTTCCTGCTCAACGAGGCCCTCACCCCCCACGAGGCGGCCATAGGTTCGGCCACGGGGTATTCCTTTCCCTCCGGCCATACCTCCGGCGCTGTCTCCATGGCCATGGGCCTTGGGCTTTCCTACAAGAAGGCCCTCCTGTGGGCCTTGATGGCGTTGTATGTGGCGCTGGTCGGGCTGTCCAGGCTGTATCTTGGGGTGCACACGCCCCTGGATGTGGGCGTGGCGGTGCTGGTGACCGTGCCCGTTTGCCTGCTGGTGGACTGGATGCTGGCCACCCTGGAGCGCCCGGGCAGGGCCAAGCTGTACGCCTGGCTGGGCGTGTTGGCCGCCCTGGCGCTGATGGGCGTGGGGCTTGTGCGGGTGTGCCTTTCCAACGTGCCCGAGGAACAGGCCGCCGACAGCTTCAAGACCGGCGGCGCCGCGCTGGGCTTCCTGCTCTCGCTCTACCTGGATAGGCGCTTCATCCGCTTTCAGGTCAAGGCCCGCTTCTGGCAGCAGGCGATCAAGCTGGTGGTGGGCGTGGCCCTGGCCCTGCTGCTCAAGGAGGGGCTCAAGTCGCTGCTGGGCGTGGGGCTTGCCATGCAGGCGCTGCGCTATTTCTTATTGGTGCTCTTCGTGGGCGCGGCCTATCCGGCGCTGTTCATGCGCTGCTTGCGGGGCGGCCGTGTTTAGCGTGCGGCCGCTGGATGCGCAGCTGCGGCAGGACGTGCTCAATTTGCGGCTGTACGAGCATCAAAAAGGCTTTGTCGAGCCGGTGGCCCAATGCCTGCAAGAGGCGGAAAGCTGCCGCTTTTTCGAGCCCGCCGCCCTGCTGCTGGAGGGCAAGGTGGTGGGCTTTGCCATGTACGGGGAGTTTCCCAACGAGCTGGAGGGCAGGCGCGTCTGGCTAGACCGCCTGCTCCTGGACAGGGACAGCCAAGGCCGCGGCCTTGGCAAGGTCCTGGTGTGCGAACTGGTGGATTATCTGCGCCGGGAGTATGGCTGCCGCCGCATCTACCTGAGCCTGTTCGACGACAACCGGGTGGCCAGGCACATCTACGAGGCGCTGGGCTTTGCCTTCAACGGCGAGCTGGACAGGCAGGGCGAGCGCATCATGGTGCTGGAATGAGCCAAACACGGAGCGGCTTGGGAAAAATAGGCGTGAAATTTGCACAATAATACTTGCGGATACAAGTGCTTGGGTATATACTAGACAAAAGGCCATGCCCATGGCCAATACGAACCAGAAAGGTCGCGCGAGCATGAAGGCGAACTATCCCATCAACCGCCATATTTCCACCATATACCGCCTCAGCCAGGCGTATTTTGATAAAAAGCTCAAACCTTACGGCATCGGCTGCGGGCAGCAGTTTTTCCTGCTTCGCATCAACGAGCATCCAGGCATCAGCGTGTTGGAGCTGGCGCAAAGCGGCCATTACGACAACGGCACGGCCACCCGCGCCATCCAGAAGCTGGAGCAGCAGGGCTATGTGCGCTGCGAGCAGGGCAGCCTGGATAAGCGGGTGCGGCGCATTTACGCCACCGAGGCGGCCTTGCCCGTGATCGAAAAGACCCGGGAGATCACGGCCATCTGGCGCGGCAAGCTCACCGACGGCTTTACCGACGAGGAGCGGGAGCAGGCGCTGGCCCTGCTGGAGCGCATGTCGCAAAACGCCCGCGCCTTCGTGCGCCAGGGCGACGGCGATCCCACATAAAACCCGATGGGGCAGGGGGCGCTCTTCCAGCCGGAGGGCGCTCCCCTTTTGCTGTCCGGGGCGGCGCGCTGGTAAAAGAAAGAGAGAAAGAATAAGCGGGGGAGTACAAACATGCGGGTTTTGTGGAGGCTGAGCAAGGAAGCGGCCAGGTACAAGGGTCTATACGCCATGGCCATCTTGTCCACGCTGTTGTTGACGGTGATCAACCTCGTCGCGCCGAGGCTTCTGTCCAGGATGACGGACGTGGTCGGCGGCGGCATGACGGACCAAGCCCTTGGGATCGTGTGGAGCCTGGCGCTGGGGCTGCTGCTGCTCTACCTGGTGCGGGTGTTGTTCCGCTATCTGAGCAATTACCTGGCCCACAAGGCGGCCTGGAACCTGGTGGAGGACCTGCGCAAACGGGTCTATGGCCACCTGCAAACCCTGTCCATGGGCTACTACCACGACAAGCAGACGGGCGACCTGATGAGCCGCGTGGTCAACGATACGTCCAACTTCGAGCTGCTCTATGCCCATCTGATTCCGGAGCTTTGCACCAACCTTTTGACCGTGTTCGGCGTGCTGGCCGTGCTGTTGACCATCAACTGGCAGCTGGGGCTGCTGACCTGCATCCCCATTCCCTTCATCTTCGCGGCTGGCTGGGTCTTTTCCACCAAGGTGCAGCCGTGCTTCCGCCGCTCCCAAAAAGCCCTGGCGGAGCTGAACGCCAAGCTGCAGGACAACTTCTCCGGCATGCACGAGATCCAATCCTTCGGCACCCAGGCGCAGGAGCTGCAAAACGTTTCGGTGTGCACCGGCCACTTCACCAAGGCCATGCTCCATGCCCTGAACCTGAGCGCCATCTTCCACCCGAGCGTGGAGTTTTGCTCCTCCATGGGCACGGTGATCGTCGTGGGGCTTGGCGGCGTGTTGGCCTTGCGGGGGCAGCTCTCCGTGGCGGATGTGGTGGCCTTCTTGCTCTACCTTTCGCTGTTCTACACGCCCATCGCGGGCCTTGGCCGCCTGTTGGAGGAGATGCAGCAGGCGCTGGCCGGCGCGGAGCGGGTGGCCGCCGTGCTGGACACCCCGCCGGACATCGCCGACGCGCCGGACGCCAAGCCCCTGAACAACCCCAAGGGCCGCATCTCCTTTGAAAACGTGAGCTTTGCCTATCAAAAGGACCAGCCCGTGCTGCAAAACATCAGCTTTTCCTGCGAGCCGGGGGAGATGGTGGCCCTGGTGGGGCCCACGGGCGTTGGCAAGACCACGCTCACCCAGCTGATCCCCAGGTTCTACGATCCTGACGAGGGCGTGGTGCGCATCGACGGCCAGGACCTGCGGGGCCTTCGCCTGCAAAGCCTGCGCCAGGCCGTGGCGCCCGTGTTGCAGGACACCTTCCTGTTCAACGCCACCATCTTGGAAAACATCCGCTACGCCAACCCAGACGCCACGGATGAGGAGGTGGTGGAGGCGGCCAAGGCCGCCCGCATCCACGAGGACATCCTCCGCATGCCCGAGGGCTACCGCACCGCCGCGGGCGAGCCGGGCGTGCGCCTGTCCGGCGGCCAGAAGCAGCGCATCGCCATCGCCAGGGCCATCCTGCGGCCCTCGCCCATCGTCATCCTGGACGAGGCGACGGCCTCCGTGGATGTGGAGACCGAAAAGCAGATTCAGGAGGCCATTCAGGCCCTGAGCGGCAAGCGCACCATCGTGGCCATCGCCCATCGGCTTTCCACCATCCGCTCGGCGGACCAGATCCTCGTGCTGGAGGAAGGCCGCGTGGTGCAGCGGGGCACCCACGCGCAGCTCGTGGCCCAGGAGGGCCTGTACCGGCGGCTACAAAGGGTCCAGAGCCTTGCCGAGTAGACGGGTGCGGCCGCGCAAGGCAGCTAAAATAAAGGGGCACGGGCAACGCGACAAACGCGAAGGCCCGCGCCCCTTTGGCGTGCGGATCAGATGATTTCCAGCCCGTCGTAATCGGGCAGGGCCGGGAAGGGAGAGGTTGGCAGGGTTTGGTACCAGTAGGCGACGGAGGAGATGTCGTCCTGCAAGGGCAGGTAACGGCCGCCGCTGCGCCAGCCGAGCGCCTGGATGGTGACGGCCAGGTCGGTCTCAAAGCGGATGGGATCGGCGATGTGCCAGCGATACAGGGAGAAGCGCTGGTTGGCCCGATAGGCGCCGTCCGGCCGCAGGACCTTGGAAAGGCCCGCGTAGGGGGTGCAGAACTCGGTGTACTGGCCGCCGACGTCGAAGTTGTAGGCCCCGCAGAAGTAGTCCTCCGTGCCGGTGCCGCAGATGGTGGGGAATTCCTTGTCGCCGTCCAAATAGAACTTGATCTCGCCCTCGCCCCACCAACCGTTGTTGTTCACCCCCCAAAACAGGTAGGTGCCCACGTATTGGCCCTTGCCCCTAATGCCGTCCACGATGGTGTAGACGCCCTTGTAGGGCAGGGGGTTGACGCGGCGGAATTGGGCGTGGAAATAGGCGATGTTTTCCGGCTGCTCGTCCAGCTCGTAATCGATCTGGTAGAAGAGGGTGGCGTTTTCCGGGGCGATGTTTTCCACCGTGATGCGGCAGTGGGTTTGGAAGGGCATGCGCCAGTAGCAGTTGCCGCCCCTGGCGGGGTTCACGCACACGGCCAGGGAGGACAAGGGCCGGTAGCTATCCATGTCCGCGCTGGCAAAAAAGTCGCCCAAGGGGCATTCGACGCTGGGTTGTTGGCTGTTTTCCCAGTAGATGCGCAGGATCACGTGGCGCCAACTGCCCGAGAGCGTGGTCCAGATGTGCTGGATGGCGCCGGGCCCCGCGATGGAGGCCAGCTCATAGGTCTTTCCGCTTTCCAGCACGATGCAGGGCGAAACCTTCCAGCCCTGCCCCAGGTCCCTGGCGGCGTTGGCGCCGCAGCCCTGGGTGGCCATGCCGCCCTTTCCCTTTTCGCCGGTGAAGTTTTCGGCGGAGATGGAGCGGGTCTTTGCGTTGGAGAGCCTGCATAGGGTATCAAGTCCCGTGATGGACATACCAAGTCCCCCTTCATGGGTTTTTGTGTTGGGGTATCCAAGACCATCATACAGGAAGCGGCCGCCTTTGGGAAGGGGATGCCGCCTTCTTTTTTGGCCGCGGTTGTGGTATACTCGGGGGCGAGAAGATCTGGTCCAAGTGAGGAGGGAGGAGAGGAACGCATGCATTTTGACGCAAGGCTTTCTCGCATCGCCCAGGGCCTGGAAAGGGCCGAGTTGGTGCTGAAAAACGGCCGCGTGCTGGACACCAACACGGGGGAGATCTATCCTGGCGACGTAGCCGTGGAGGGGGGACTGGTGGTCGGCGTGGGCGAGTACGCCGGAAGGGAGGAGATCGACCTGGGCGGGCGCCTGCTCTGCCCCGGCTTTGTGGACGCGCACCTGCACCTGGAGTCCTGCCTGGCCAACCCGGCGGAGCTGGTGCTGGAGGCGGCCCGCCACGGCACCCTGGCCTTCATCGTCGATCCCCACGAGGTGGCCAACGTCGCCGGCGGCGCCGGCATCGCCTACCTGATGGAATGCCTGAAGGGGGTTCCGGCGGACGTGTATGTCCAGATGCCCTCCTGCGTGCCCGCCCTGCCGGAGGAGAACAACGGCGGCGCCTTCCGCGCGGCGGATATGGCGCCCTTTCTGGGGGACCCAAGGGTGCTGGGCCTTGGCGAGGTGATGGACCTGCCCGCCGTGCTGGAGGCCAGGGAGGACATGCTGGACAAGCTTCGCCTCTTTGAGAACCGCCCCATCGACGGCCACGGCGGCTTCTTGCGGGGCGGCGCGCTCAACGCCTACGCCCTTGCGGGCATCTCCAGCGACCACGAATGCGTGGATTTCGATGCGGCCCTGCAGGAGGCCCGCGCCGGACTGCGCATCCTGGTCCGGCAGGGATCCGCGGCCCGCAACCTGGAGAGCATCGTGTCCGGCCTGGTGGCCAGCGGGGTGGACAGCTCCGCCTTCTGCTTCTGCACGGACGACAAGCACATCCGCGACATTCGACGGGAGGGCCATATCGACCACAACGTGCGCGCCTCCCTGGCCCTGGGCCTGCCCCTGATCCAGGCCGTACAGATGGCCAGCCGCAACGCCGCCCAGCACTACGGACTCCGGCATCTGGGAGCCATCACCCCCGGCAAGGCCGCCAACCTGCTGGTGGTGGACGATCGCGACGGCTTTGTGGTGGAGCGCGCGCTGTATCGCGGCCGCCCCGTGGAGAGCTGGCCCCTGCCCGAAAAGCCCGCCTGCCCCGACGAGCTGTTGCATACGGTTCGCCTGGCGGAGCTGGGCCCGGACCCCTTCGCCATGGCGGACGGGCCGGCGGCGGTGATCGAGGTGGTGCCGGGCCAGATCCTGACCAAGCTGCGCCAGGAGCGCCTGCCCGGCCTGCGCGGCCGCTTTCAGCCGGACGGAACCTACAGCAAGGCCGCCGTGCTGGAGCGGCACAAGGCCAGCGGCAACATCGGCTTGGCCGCCGTGAAGGGCTTTGGCATACGGGGCGGCGCCATCGCCGCCACCATGGGCCACGACTCCCACAACCTCATCGTGCTGGGCGACAACGATCGGGATATGCGCCTGGCCGTGGAGGAGCTGGTCCGCTGTCAGGGCGGCTATGTGCTGGTGGAGGACGGCTATGTGGCCGGCTGCCTGCCCCTGCCCGCCATGGGCCTGCTTTCCCTGCAAGGGGCCAGCGCCGTGGACCAGACCCTGGACGCCCTGATCCGCAAGGCCCACCAAATGGGCGTGCCCGAGGGCGTCGAGCCCTTCGTGACGCTGGCCTTCCTGCCCCTGCCCGTGCTGCCGGAGGCGCGCTTGACGGACCGGGGCCTGCTGGACGTGACCGCCGGACGCTATCTCTAGAAGGCGGAGGGATTTTCGGGAATAAATCATGGAAAACGGCCAATTGTCTGGGAAATACCCAATAAAAATGGGATAAAAATCAATAACTTTATTACGTGAAAGCGGCGCGAAGGCGCGGGCCGCGTGGGCCCGCTGCGGCAGGCCAACGTCCTTTCCAACGCTGGACCCGGTCAGGGCGACGGCCACCGGACGGGGAAGACGAAGGCCGGTCCCTTCGCCGCTTTGGGGCCTTCCTTGGATCGGATCGAAGCGGGAGAAACAGCCGGAGGGCTGAAGATGGACTGAATATGGACGGAAAGGGTGATCATCATGTACGAGGTGAAGATCGTCAAAGACCTGTGTTACGCGCCGGAGCGGCTGGAGCGCAACGCCCTGGACCTTTACCTGCCCCAGGGAGAGGGTCCCTTCCCCCTGCTGGTGTTCTTCTACGGCGGCGGGCTGGAGCAGGGCGTGAAGGAGGACCTGGAGGGCATGGGCCGCGAGTTTGCCCAGGCGGGCGTCGCCGTGGCGGCGCCGGACTACCGCCTCTTCCCCGAGGCCGTCTACCCGGATTTCCTGCTGGATGCGGCTCGCTCCGTTGCCTGGGTCAACGAGCACGCCGACGCCTACCTGCGCCGCGGCAAGCTGTTCGTGGGCGGCTATTCGGCGGGCTGCTACCTTTCCATGATGCTTGCCTTCGATAAGCAGTATCTGGGCGCCCATGGGCTGGATCCGGATGCCTTCGGCGGCTTCGTGCAGCTGTCCGGACAGCCTACCACGCACTTTAATGTGTTAAAGTATTCCGGTTTAGACCCACGAACGGCCAGAATCGACCATAGAGCGCCCCTGTATTTTGCAAGAAGCCAGGGCGCGCCCCAGCTCTTCATCGTTTCCGACGATGACATGCCCTGCCGCCTCGAGCAGAACCAGCTCTTTGTCAAGACCTTGGAGCATTTCGAATATGCCGCGCCCCTGCGCCTGCAGGTGGTCCATGGCCCCGGCCATGGCGACTTCCTCAACGACGCGGGCAGGGGCCATAGCTACCTGTTCGAGCAGGCCCTGCCCTTCCTACAGGAAATGGCCTAGGGCGGAAAAGAAAGGCGCTGCGTCCTCGAGCGATCGAGGACGCAGCGCTTTGTTTTGGGCGGCCGCGACGGGACTTTAGCGCGATAAAGTTTCGCGAAACAGGACGTCCAAAACCAATTTTTCGGGGGAGCGCAGCGAAGGATTGCGCGTCCGCCCCGGCGAGTTTTGCGCGGATCTACCGTTGGGAAGTTGTTCGGCGGCCTTCCTTTACGCCATGCTGTTCTTCGCAAATCCGCCAAATGCAAAAATGCAGACAATCAACGCCGCCGCAACGGCGAACTTGATCCCCATCCCGACCCGTGTTTTGGTCTGGAAAATGCAGGGGGCCGTTCCGATGGAGCAAACGGCGACGCCGCAAAGAATCACCCGCTGAAAATACTCCAGATGGATCGGGCTGCCGCTGACGATGGAGGAATTGGAGAGCACAAACAGAACCACGCCAAGCAGGTACAACGCGATGCCAACGAGATTTCTCTTTTTCACGGGTCTCCCCTCCTTCTCGATTTGTGCCTCTATCTGTTATAGACAAAGGGGAATACAAAAAAGTTCCGTGCCTGGAAGGCGCCGTTGGATGTTTTTGCCCATTTGCATCCGTTCAGTCAAGAAGGTTTGCATTTAAAGGGGAGCAGCGTCTTGCGGCCGGCTGGAGCGCTCCAACCTTCCTGAAACAGGGGCTCTCGAGCTTGTTGTCTCGCGTTTTTTGAACAAGGCGCGGGGCGTGAAGCAAAAATGCAGAAAAAGCAAGGCGGATGGCGCGGGAACCCTCCTGCGCCGTCCGCATGCAGCCCATGCGCCCTAGACGTTGATCGAGGAAAGTTTGCTAGAAACACGCCAGAATTCAGAAAAACGCGGGTAAAATACGCATGATATAGGGAAATGCACTGGAAATAAGCCGTTATAGAAATAGAAGAAGAGAAAATTTAGCGCGGTAAAGCAAAGCTTACAAAAGCGTTCGTTGCCTTCGCCCGCCGCCCGCCGTACACTGGAGATGGGATCCAGCGAGGGAGGCGAAGGGGATGAGAAGGCTATGGCAGCGCGGCCTACGCCGCCTACCCTGGCGGGGGCTTGCCGTCCTGGCCCTGGCGCTGGCCGCGAGCGTCGGGTTGGCCGCCTGTGCGGCGGGACAAGGGCTGGACCCCTTTGCCGGATGCGCGGCGCGGGCGCTGTACGCCAGCTGTCTGGAGCGGGCGGCCCCGCCGCCGGCCGGCGGGGCCCGGGACCTGCGCTGACGCGGCGCGCCGGGCGTCCGCAGGCCCGAACCGTCATTTGGAACGCCGGCAGGAGGTTTTTGTTTCGCCACTTTCCCAAGGCGCGTTTCTTTAGTATACTATGGGAAAGAAGTTCGCGCCTGCATGGCGAAAGGAGAGAAGACCACATGAGCATTCGCATAGGCATCGTCGGCTATGGCAACCTGGGCAGGGGCGTGGAGAGCGCCATCGGCCAAAACCCCGATATGGAGCTGCACGCCGTCTATACGCGCCGCCCGCCGGAGAGCCTGCGCATCCACAGCGCGGGGGTGCCGGTGCTCCCCATGGAGGAACTGGAGAAGGCGTCCGGACCGGATGTGCTGGTGCTCTGCGGCGGCAGCGCCACCGACCTGCCCCTGCAAACCCCCGCGTTGGCCCAGCGCTACCACCTGGTGGATAGCTTCGATACCCATGCGGACATCCCGGAGCATTTCGCCCGGGTGGATGCGGCGGCCAAGGCTTCCGGCCACGTGGCGCTGATTTCAGCCGGCTGGGACCAGGGCCTGTTTTCCCTGAGCCGGCTGTACATGTCTGCCGCGCTGCCCCAGGGCCAGGACTACACCTTCTGGGGCAAGGGCGTCAGCCAGGGCCATTCCGACGCCATCCGCCGCATCGAGGGCGTTCTGGATGCCAGGCAATACACCATCCCCAAGGAGGAGGCCCTGCGCGCCGTGCGCGCCGGCGAGAACCCGGAACTCAGTACCCGCCAGAAGCACCTGCGCGAGTGCTTCGTGGTGGCCGAGGAAGGGGCGGATCTGGAGCGCATCCGGCGGCAGATCGTGGAGATGCCCAAGTACTTTGCCGACTACGACACCATCGTCCATTTCATCGATCAACAAACCCTGTTGCGGGAGCACGGGGGCATTCCCCACGGCGGCTTTGTCATCCGCAGCGGCCGGACGGGCTTTGAGGGCCGGAGCAAGCAGCTGATGGAGTTCTCCCTGAAGCTGGATTCCAACCCGGAATTCACCTCCTCGGTGCTGGTGGCCTGCGCCCGCGCGGTGTACCGCCTGGCCAAGGAGGGCCAGAGCGGCTGCAAGACCATGCTGGACCTGCCGCCCGCCTACCTGAGCGCCAAGACGGCCGAGGAGCTGCGCGCAAGCCTGCTGTGAGGGCGAATAGAGAGGAGGCGCGTTCGTGAAACTGCTGATCAAACAGCGCTTTTTCTCCTGGCTGGACAGCTATGACGTGTATCGGGAGGACGAGACCACGGCCTTCCGCGTGGAGGGAAAGCTGGCCTGGGGCCACAAGCTGGAGATCCAGGATAGCCAGGGACGGCCCCTGGGCACGGTGCGGGAGGAGCTGTTCACCTTCCTGCCCCGCTTCGCCCTGTACGTGGGCGACAACTGCATCGGCTGCGTGCGCAAGGAGTTCAGCTTCTTCAAGCCCGTGTACAGCCTGGACGTGCAGGGCTGGACGGTGGAGGGGGACTGGCTTGGCTGGGATTACCGGGTGCTGGACGGCCAGGGCCGGATGGTGATGCAGCTGAGCAAGGAGCTGTTCCATTGGACGGATACCTATGTGCTGGACATCGTGCACGAGCGGGACGAGCTGCTCTGCCTGATGGTGGTGCTGGCCATCGACGCGGCCAACTGCTCCAACCGCTAGGCCGGCAAAAAGCGGACCCCCGGGGAAGCGAGGCTTTCCCCGGGGGCCTTTTGGGCTTGCGGATGCTAGAGATGGGCGCGCAGATAGCAGAGCAGCGCCTCCACGCCCTGGTGGCGCTCCAGGTTGCCGTTGAGCACCAGGTCCGCGTGCCAGCGGGTGGGCTCGATCAGCTCGTCGTGGCGGAAGCGCACCGTGTCCAGATAGCGCTCCGTCACCTCCTCGAAGCTCTGGCCCCGGGCCATGAACTTGACGATGCGCCGCACGATGCGCTCGTCGCTCTTGAGGTCCACGAACACCTTGAAGTCCAGGGCGTCGCGGATGTGGTCCAGGTAGAGGATCAGCAAGCCCTCCACCACCACCAGCTCGTTGCCGGAATCCGGGGCGATGGCCGCGTCAAAATCCGCATAAAAGCGGTCCAGCTCGAAGGAATCCGGGTGGTTATGCTCCACATAGGTCTTGCGGGTGATGGGGGCCACGGTGTTGGGCGTGACCTTCTTGAAATAGCGGTCCATGTTGATCTGGGCCACCCGCACGTCGGGCAGGCTGTCCTGGATTTTCTGGGCCAGGGTGGACTTGCCGGAGCAGGTTCCCCCCGCGATGCCCACCACGTAGGGCTTTTTCTTAGGCATACAAGCGCCGTCCTTTCCTAAAAGTGCGAGAATTCAGGTTTGGGGCAGGCCCCGGTTCGGCCGCTTAGGCGCAAAGCAGGGCGGGCAGGGCCAACAGGAGCAAAAAGGCTAGGTTGTACAGGGTAAAGACGCCCAGGTAGGCCGCCGGCCTGGCGTCCTTTTCGGCGGCGTAGAAGCGGAAGGAGATGAGGCTGGCCAGGGAGGCGATGAGGGTGCCAAGGCCGCCCAGGTTGGTGCCGATCAAGAGGCTGGCCCCGTCGGAGGTGAAGCGGGAGAGCAGCACGGCCGAGGGCACGTTGCTGATGATCTGGGAGCTGAGTATGGCCGTGCCGACGGGGGAAAAGTCCATGCAGCGGCTGAAGAAGTCCTGCACCGCCGGGATGTTGCCCATGTTGCCGGAAAAGACGAAGAAGCAGACGAAGGTGAGCAACAGGCTGTAGTCCGCCTCCTTGAGCAGCTTGGGGGCGCGCAGCAGGCAGACGAGCACCACCAGCGCCAAGGGGATCAGGTAGTGCACCAGGCGCAGCACGCTGACCAGGCAGACCAGGAACAGCGCCAGGAACAGCCAAACGTCCAAAGGGCTGGAGATGCTGGCCTTTTGAGAAAAGGAGAGCTCCAGGGTTTTGTTGGGAAAGAACAGACAGCACAGGGCCAACAGCACCAGGCTCGCCAGGGTGTACAGCCCTAGGGCGCCGAAAAAGTCGCCGATGCGCATCTGGTAGTAGCTGTAGAGATACAGGTTTTGCGGGTTTCCAAAGGGGGTGAGCATGCTGCCCAGGTTGGCGGCGATGGTCTGCAACACCACCACGCGCAGCAGATAGCGCCGGCTGCCCGCCAGGCCCAGGGTGAGCAGGGCAAAGGGCACGAAGGCGATCAGGGCCACGTCGTTGGTGATGAACATGGAGAAGAAGAAGGGAAGAAACACCAGCAATAGAACAAGCACCCGCAGCCTTCGCCGGCCGCCCAGCAGCCGTTGGGCCAGCACGGAAAAGACCCCCAACGAACGAAAGCCCGCCACCACCACCATCAGGCAGAAGAGCAGGCAGAGCACGCGCAGGTCCAGATAGTCCACATAGGCGGGGGAAGGGGGGACGAACAGGGCGGAGACCAGGGCGCACAGCGCGGCGATGGCCAACACCGCCTCCTTCTTGAGCCAGTTCCATACGGCAGACATGAAAGCAGGGCCTTCTTTCGGCGAGCTGGCTGCGCCCGTCCGGCCGGACGGACACGCCGCGTCCCTCAGTATAGCAGATTGCTTGTGAAGTTTCCACAGTTTTTGGGCAAAAGCGCTCGAAAACGGACGAAAAGGGCCCCCGCCCGGCGAAAAGCCGTTTGCGGGGGCCGGGGAAGGGGTCAGCCCCCTACATCAGCTTGCGGAACAGCTCCTTCAGCTCCTCCACGGAGGTATCCCTGGGGTTACCCGGGCGGCAGGCATCCGCGTAGGCGGACTCGGCCAGGAAGGGCAGGTCTTCCTCCTTCAGGGCGGGCAGCTTGGAGGGAATGCCCACGTCCTGGGAGAGCTGGCGCACCGCGTCGATGGCGGCCTTGCGGTAGGCGGCCTGGTCCATGGCCTCCACGCCCGCAACGCCCATGGCCTGGGCGATCTGGCGGTACTTCTCGCCGGTGCAGGGGGCGTTGTACTCCATGACGATGGGCAGCATCATGGCGCAGGCCACCCCGTGGGGGGTGTCGTACACGGCGCCGAGGGTGTGGGCCATGGAGTGGGCGATGCCAAGCCCCACGTTGGAGAAGCCCATGCCCGCCACATACTGGCCCAAGGCCATGCCCTCGCGGCCCTCCTTGGTGTTGTTCACGGCCCCGCGCAGGGAGCGGGAGATGATTTCGATGGCCTTGAGATGGAACATGTCCGTCATTTCCCAGGCGGCCTTGGTGATGTAGCCCTCGATGGCGTGGGTCAGGGCGTCCATGCCCGTGGAGGCGGTCAGTCCCTTGGGCATGGTGGCCATCATGTCGGGATCCACCACGGCCACGATGGGCATATCGTGGGGATCCACGCAGACGAACTTGCGCTTGCGCTCCACGTCGGTGATCACGTAGTTGATGGTCACCTCCGCGGCGGTGCCGGCGGTGGTGGGCACGGCGAGGATGGGCACGCAGGGCTGCTTGGTGGGCGCCACGCCCTCCAGGCTGCGCACGTCCTCAAACTCGGGGTTGGCGATGATGATGCCGATGGCCTTGGCCGTGTCCATGGAGGAGCCGCCGCCGATGGCCACGATGCAGTCGGCCTTGGCGGCCTTGAAGGCGGCCACGCCGTTTTGCACGTTCTGGATGGTGGGATTGGCCTTGATGTCGGAATACAGGCTGTAGGCGATGCCGGCCTGGTCCAGCAGGTCGGTGACCTTGGCGGTGACCTGGAACTTGATCAGGTCCGGATCGGAGCAGACGAAGGCCTTTTGCAGGCCGCGGGCCTTGATCTCTCCGGGGATCTCCGCGATGGCGCCGGCGCCATGGTAGGAGGTCTGGTTGAGCATGATGCGGTTGGACATGGTGGATGTACGTCTCCTTTCTATGGTTGGCGTCCCGCCCCCGCCGCGCCTAGCGGGTGGCGCCCACGGCGCGGAGGAACTGGCGGGCGATGTGCATGTGGCCGATCTGGTTGGGATGGATGCGGTCCCACGCGATGTTGCAGGGGTGCATGTGCTGGAACAGCTGGTCCCAGCCAGCCTGCAGGTCCACAAAGACCAGGCCGTGCCGCTGGGCGAGCTCCCGCACGATCTGGCCGTACTGGTCCATGCGGCTGCGCATGGGATCGGCGCGGTTGGGCTCCATGAAATAGGGGGTCATGAGCACCATGCCCTTGACAAGCGGCAGCGTGCGCTGGATCAGCTCCTCGTAGCCGGCCCTGTACTCCTCGGGGGACACGTGGGTTTCGGGCATCTGGGGACAATCGAACTGCCGCCAGACGTCGTTGATGCCGATGAGCACGCTCACCCAATCGGGCTTTAGGTCCAGCACGTCGCTCTTCCAGCGGGCCAACAGGTCCCGCACCTGGTTGCCGCTGATGCCCATGTTGACCACCCGAAGGCCCAGCTCCGGATAGGCGCAGGCCAGCGTCGCGCCCACGTCCGCCACGTAGCTGGTGCCCCAGGCGTTGAACAGCCCTTCGCCCACGGGCCGGGCCCGGTCGAAGTCCGAGATGGAGTCGCCGATGAAGAGGATCTTGTCGCCCTTTTCAAATAGCATCGTCATGCCCTCCTTTTAGGCCTAAAGCCGTCCGGGGCCCGGACGGGAAAGATCCGGCCGGGCGCCCGTCTCTTGCCTTCAGTATAGCATTTTTTAGGCATAAGCGGGGGAAAAGTTGGAAAAAGCGCCGGAGGGGTCAGCGCGAGGCCAGCATATGTTTGGCCCGCTCGAAGGCGGCGCTGTCCAGGCTCACGTGGAAGAGGGTGCCCGTCTCGTCGTACAGCTCCTCCTGCACGTATCCGTTCTTATGGAGGAAGGCGGCCACGTCTCCCCGGGCATAGGGCACGTGGATTTCCCTGGGCGCGCGCAGTTGGGTGAGCTTTTGCTCCACGGCCTCGAGCAGGGCCGTCAGCCCCAATCCTTGGGTGGCGCTGATGGCCACGAAGCCCTCCCGGCCGGGGCGCACGTCCTCGGGCAGCAGATCGGCCTTGTTCAGGGCCGTGACGCGGGGCTTGTCCCCGGCGCCCAGGGAGCTTAGCACCTCGTCCACCACCTGGCGGTGCAGGTCCAGGTTTTCGTCGGAGACGTCCTCCACGATCACCAGGGCGTCGGCGTACATGGCCTCCTCCAGGGTGGAGCGGAAGGCGCGCACCAGGTCGTGGGGCAGCTTGTTGATGAAACCGACCGTGTCCACCAGCAGGCATTCCAAGCCGCCGGGCAGGCGCAGGTGGCGGGTGATGGGGTCCAGCGTGGCGAAGAGCTTGTCCTCGGCCAGCACGCCGGCGCCCGTAAGGGCGTTGAGCAGGGAAGACTTGCCCGCGTTGGTGTAGCCCACCAGGGCGACCACGGGCAGCTCCTTGCGGCTGCGGCGCTCCCGGCGCATGCCGCGCTGGCGGGTCAGCTCCGCCAGCTCCCGTTCGATGTCCGCAATGCGGCGGCGGATGCGCCGGCGGTCCTCCTCCAGCTTGGTCTCGCCGGGGCCGCGGGTGCCGATGCCGCCGCCCAGGCGGGAAAGGGCCACGCCAAGGCCCGTGAGCCTCGGCAGGCGGTAGCGCAGCTGGGCCAGCTCCACCTGCAGCTTGCCCTCGCGGGACTGGGCGCGCATGGCGAAGATATCCAGGATCAGCGCCGTGCGGTCCACGATGCGGCAGGCGATCTTATCCTCCAGGTTGCGCACCTGGGCGCCGGTGAGCTCGTCGTCCAGCAACAGCAGGTCCGCGTCCAGGCTTTGGCACAGGAGGTTGAGCTCCTCGGCCTTGCCCGAGCCCAGGTAGGTGGCCGGGTCCATGCGGACCTTGTTTTGGTAGGCCACGCCCACCACCTGGGCGCCCGCGGTTTCCGCCAGGCGCTTGAGCTCCAGCAGGGAAGGGTCCTCGGGCCCATCGGCCAGGCCGGCCACCACGGCCCGTTCCCTGCGGCGCTGCGCGGGCGGGGCCGCGGCGCTGATGCGCCGGTCCGCCTCCTCGATCCACTGCATTAGCTCCTGCTGGGGCAGGCGGTAGGCGTTCAGGGGCGGGGTGAGGCGGACGGGGAACTGGCCGTCCTCGCCGGGCACGTCCAACAGGCCCACGCAAAGGGAGCTGGGCTGGCCGTCCTCCTTGACGCCCAGGGCGGCCATGGCGTCGAAGCGCAGGTTGCGCAGGCTCTGTATGTCCACGGAGGAGAGGGTGGAATCCCCGCCCGGGTGGGTATGGATGCAGCGCACGCCGCACAGCCTGACCTCGCCGCGGCGCAGGTTGATGTTCTTCAGGGGGACGGTGGCGCTGTCGCCGATGGTTACGTCCAGCACCTCCCCGCCTCGGGAGATGTACAGGCTGATTTCCCGGTGCAGGCGGGCGGTGAAGCCGGCCAGGGCCAGGAGCAGGCTCCGCGGGGCGAAGACGTCGCGGTCGATCTGCGCCTCATACAGCGTTTCCAGCTCCTGGAGCAGGGAGCTGCGCAGGCCTTCGGTGTTTCCGTGTATCAAGGCAATCCTCCTAAAGGGCGCTATTGGGCGTGTTGATCCAGGCGAGCAGAAGTGGCGCGCCGCTGCTCTTGCTGCGCAAGGCCAACAGGAAGGGGCGGTCCAGGAGCATGTCCGCGCCCGCCTCGCTGGAGTTGAAGTTGGCCTCCTGGGGCGCTTGGCCGTCGTGGTTGATGCCGGTTTCGCTGATGTTCAGCTCCGTCAGGGTGTAAAAGCCGCTGAGGGAAAGGGGAAAGCTCTCCGCCAACATGGGCGAAAAGTCCGCGGCGGTCTGGTTGAAGGGGAGGCTGAGCCCCATGGACAGGAGGTTTTCCAGCAGGGAGGCGTTCTGGGTGAGGGACAGGGCGGGCAAGGTCAGCCGCACGGGATAGGCCTGCAGGTCGTCGGCGCCGATCCAATCGCCGCCGTATTGGCCCAGCAGCTCCAGGGTGTCGCTCATGGAGTCGCCCTTGGGCAGGATGAGCAGCAGCTCGGTCTGGCCGCCGTCCATGGGAACGGCGCAGATCTGCACCCGTTCGTCCTCATAATAGGGCAGGTCGCCCTCGCTGTACAGAAAGTCGCAGGGAACAAGCCCGTCCGGGGACTCGAACAGCCCCTGGAAGCGTTCCAGCACGGGGAAGGGAGTGTCAAAGGCCAGGCTTGGCGCGGAGCCCGTGAGCACGAGCAGGGATTCCGAGGGCGTCGTGGTCTCAAAGGCGTCGGCGAAGGCGTGGGAGTAGAGGGCTGCGGCGGCGTTGAGCTGGCCGGTGCCATCGGCGGACCCCAGGGAAGCCGAGACGCACCGCATCCCCGCGGCGGAGAGCGCCTGCACATAGCTGTCCGAGAGGCTGTAGCGGTCGGAGATCACCAGCTGCGTACCGGTGGCGTCGGAGGAGAAGCTGGCCAAGGCCGAGAGCACGTCCTCGGCCTCGGCGGTGAAGCCGGCCAGGGCGCGGAGCTCCTCGGCCGTCTCCCCGGCGCTGCCCAGGTACAGGGCGGCCAAGGCGGCGCTAACGCCCAGAGGCGAGAAGACGGTGTTACCGGAGGTGTCGGCGGCCACGCCGTTTTGCAGCAGGCGGATGGAGAAGGCCTCGCTCTGCAACAGCACGTCGGAGATCAGGTCCAGGCTGGCGTCCTGGGTGCTGGGGGTTGCGGTGGGGGTGGGCTCGGCGGAGGCGGAAGGTTCCGCGCTGGCCGAGGCGCTCGCGGGCGCGTCCTGGGCCATGCAACCGGCCGTAAGGCCGATAAGGACAAGGCAGAGCAGCAAAGATATGGCTTTTCGCATGGGCAATTCCTCTTCTTTCGTGTCGGTCAGGGGGACGGGCCTTTGGTCAATCCAGCTCGTCCAACGTCAGGGAAAAGGAGGGGAGGCAATCCTCCAGAAAGGCGCTGACCTCCTCCATCTGATACGAAAGCAGCTTATGCAAGGTTTCACGGGCGGCCTTGGAGAATTCGCGGTTGCCCGCCCGCTCCTCCTCGATGCACTTGATGTAGGCGGCCAGGGTGTCCGCGGCCTTGACGCGCGGCCATTCCGGATCCGACTCGGGGCTTTCGATCAGCGGGGCGAGCACGGGCCGGAGGGTTTCCGGCGCGGTGCGCAGCAGGCGATCCGCGGCCAGACGCTCGATCGTGCCGAAAGCCTCGCGGAAATCCTGGCTGAAGTATTTGATGGGCGTGGGCAAGTCGCCGGTGATTACCTCCGGGGCCTCGTGGTAGAGGGCCAGACAGGCGGCGCGCTCCGGATTGGCGCCGCCGCCAAAGCGCTCGTTCCTGTATACGGCCAGGGCGTGGGCGATCATGGCCACCTGTAGGGAATGCTGGGCGATGTCCTCCTGCCAGGTGTTGCGCATCAGGCTCCAGCGCTTGATATGCTTCATTCTGGACATGTAGGCGAAAAAGTGGCTGCTCAACGGGGTTCCTCCTTATCGGCCGGCCTGGGCCGGTCCCATTCTTTAACTTGACAGCGGCGGCATGAACGGCGTATGCTGTGCCTTGGAAAACTTCATATCCCATTCGCTGGGGGAGCGCGCTAGCGCTGAGAGGAGCGGGCAAAAAAGCCCCTCGACCCTTGAAACCTGTGTAGATAATCCTACCGTAGGGAAGCGGAGAAGTCAAGCCGGGCGGCGCGGGACGCCCCCGTATGTCCGGCTTGTCATGCCACCGATGGCTCGCGCCCTTCCATGCGGAAGCGGCGCTTTTTGTTGGGCAGGCTGCAAAAAAAGGCGAAGGGGAGAGAAGCAAACGCAGAAGGAGGTTTGGACCCATGAAACAGTTCTTCATCGAGCTGGTGGACAACTTTAGTTACATCCGCTGGCCCATCTACCTGACCCTCGCCCTGCTGATCGTCCTGGGCGTCGCGCTGCTGACCCTTTCGACCAAGGTGAAGTGGAACGCGCGCATGCTGGCCGTGGGCGCCATCTGCATCGCCCTATCCTTTGTGCTCAGCTACGTGCGCCTCTACCATATGCCCCAGGGCGGCTCCATCACCCTTTGCTCCATGCTGCCGGTGATGATGTTCGCCTTCGCCTATGGCATCGGCCCCGGCCTGATCTGCGCCCTGGCCTACAGCTTCCTGCAGATGTTCCAGGACATGTACTTCCTCAACGTCTGGCAGGTGCTGCTGGACTACCCCCTGGCCTTTTCCGCCCTCGGCCTCACCGGCCTGTTTAGCAAGAACAAGGCCAGCTGGAGCTTCCCCGTCGGCGTGATCGTGGCCAGCGCGGTGCGCATCGCCATGCACGTGTTCTCCGGCGTGGTGTTCTTCGCCGAATACGCCGAGGGCTCCGGCCACGGCCCTCTGGTCTACTCCCTGATCTACAACCTCAGCTCCGTGGGCGTGGACGGCCTGATCTGCGCCGTCGTGGCCTTCATCCCCGGCGTGCAGCACATGCTCAAGCGCACCATGCTGTCCAACAAGGCAGCCTGATCCTCTAAAACGCAGGCAACAGGGCCCGCCATGCAAAGAGCATGGCGGGCCCTGTTTGTGCAGCGGGGCGCGGCTTGCAAAGGCAGATGGCCCTGTTTGCGCCAAGGGCTAGAAAGCGGGGCACAAGAGGCTGGCCTGCATGGAACAATCGTTGAGCATGCTGGTTGGGCGAAGCTCGTCCAGGGCGCGCAGGGTTTCCGGCTTGTTGTAGCCGAGGAGCTCGAACACCCGGCGGATGACCAGGGGGAGCACGTCCTCGGTGCCGTCCACGAGCTTGATGGCGATGCCGAGGCCTTCGCGCTTGAGGCCGATGCACTGCACGCCAAGGGAACCGCCCTTGGTGACGATGTTTTCGTCCTCGTTGAGGCGGGAACAGCGGTAGCCGGTGCCGCGTATCATCAGCGGATGGCGATGGATGCGCGGCACGAAGCGGGCGGCCGCCTGGGAGAGGGCCTCGTCGCGGATGCGATCCGGACGGGCCAGGTTTTTGAACGAGGCGGCCATGCAGCGCAGGGGGACGGCGAACACGGGAACGCCGCAGCCGTCGATGCCCAGGGAGATCTGTTCCTGCGGGCACTCGCTCAGGATGGAGACGCAGCGCAGCACCTCCTGTTGGGCGGGGGCATCCATGCGCCAATAGGACTGCACGGGGGCGCCAAGGGCGCGCTGTAGCAGCAGCAGGGAGGCGTGCTTGCCCGCGCAATTGTGGTAGAATTTCCTCGGGGGAAGCCCTTGGCGAATGCGCTCCTCGTTGGCATAGGCCGCGGCGGGAACGGCGGGGTTCATGACCATCCACGATTCCTCCAGGCCTGCCTTTTGAAAGAGGGAGGACAGGGCGGCCAGATGGAAGGGCTCGCCGGCATGGGAGCCGGCAAAGAGCGCCGTTTCCTCCTCGGTCAGGCCGTACGCTTCGTCCAGGCGGCGGGCGATGGTGGGCAGGGCCTGGATGGGCTTGGAGGCGGAGCGGTAGAACACCTTGGCCTGCGGATCGCCCAGGTGAAGGACGACGTTGGAATGCTCGTCCACCACGCACACATAGCCCATGTGGGTGAGATCCAACAAATCGCCGCGATATTCGCAGACCAGAGGCACGAAGGATTGCATGAAGAGGACCTCCTTTGATCGAGGCAGTTTTTGCCCATGAAGCATAGCACAAACCAAGGCCGGGCGCAAGGGCGGCCCGGGAAGAGGGATGAGGGACGAAAGGGGAGAGCGGGAGCGTGGACAGAACAAGACCCTGCCTGGAGATCTGTTGCCAGAGCGCGCAGGACGCGCTGCTGGCCCGAGAGGGCGGCGCGGATCGGATCGAGCTGAACGCGGACCTGGACCATGGAGGCCTGACGCCCAGCGTGGGCGCGCTGCGGGCGGCCAAGCGCCTGAGCGGGCTTCCCGTCTACTGCATGTTGCGGCCAAGGCCTGGCGGCTTTTGCTATTCCGCAGCGGAGCGCCTGACCATGCGGGAGGATGCGCGGGCCCTGCTGGATGCCGGCGCGGACGGCCTGGTGTTCGGCCTTCTGGACGAAAAGGGCAGGCCGGAAGAGGAAGGCTGCGCCCGTCTGTTGGAGGAAGCGGCGGGCAAGCCCTGCGTGTTTCACAGGGCGTTGGACCTATGCCCCGACCGGGAAGGGGCGCTGGAGGCCTTGGTGCGCCTGGGCTTTTGCCGGGTGTTGACCAGCGGCGGGGCGCGAACCGCGCCCGAAGGCGCCGCCGGCCTTCGCCGCCTGGCGCAGCTGGCCGCCGGCAGGATCCAGGTGTTGCCGGGCGGCGGCATCCGGCCGGAGAACCTGACGGCGTTGTTGGATGCCGCGGGGTTGGACGCGGTGCATGCCTCCGCCCATGGGACATGGCAGGACCGAAGCCTGCCGGAAAGCCCCGTGCGCTTCAACGCCGCCCATTGCCCGCCGGACGGGAGCTACTTGCAGGTGCGCGTGGAAAAGGTGCGCGCCCTGCGCGAAGCGCTGGACCGTTGGGCCGAAAGGAAGCGTTAGGCCTGCGGACAGGCGCGTGGCTAGGCGTCCGCGCCGCCGGCCCGGTTGCGCAGCCAGGTTTGCCGATCGATGCAGTAGAGAAGATGGGGCATTTCCACGCCCCGGTACTGCTTGACGAAGCCGCCGACGGGGACCATGCCCCCTCGTTGGGCCACGCGCTGGGAGGCCAGATTGGTGTCGCGGATGATGGAATAGAGCTTGGAAAAGCCTTTCTGGGCGAAGCCGTAGTCCAGACAGGCGAAGAAGGCCCGGGTGGCCCAGCCCTGGTGCCAAAAGCGGCGCTTGAACAGGTAGCCGATTTCCGGCACCTGGCCGTCGGGCGTTTGCTGCCAGGTGAGGCCGCACTGGCCCAGGAAGGCCCCGTCCTCCTTGCGGATGACGGCCCAAAGCCCCATGCCGTCCCGGGCGTAGCGCTGGAGCTGGCGGTCCAGCCAATCCAACACCATGGCCTCGTCGAAAGCGCCCTCATAGGCGGTCATGGCCACGGGGTCTTGCAGGATCTCCCGAAGATCGGGCAGGTCCTTTTCGTTCATTTCGCGCAGCAACAGCAGAGGGGTTTCCGTAATCATCCAAGTTCCTCTCCTTTCCGTAAGGGGTTGGCAAGGGGCGCGCGGCCAAAGCCTGCGCGCCCCCGTTGCGGTCGATGTGGAAGGGCCTGCCTATTTGGGCTCGTGGATGCCCTCGGCCCGGAAGGTGATCATGGCGGGTCCCTCGATGACCACGGTGCGGTCGGGGGAACCGGGGAACATGCCGGGCACGGTCTTGGCCTCGTAGCTGCCGTCCACCAGCTTGCGGCAGGCGGTCAGCACGCTGGGCAGCATCTCGTCGCAGAGGGGCTGGCCGAAGGGACGGTAGTCATGGTGCTGGTTGAAGATGCGGTCGTACTGGTCCTTGAAGGAGTCGATGCGCTCCAGGGCCTTCAGGGCGGTTTCCACGCTGACGAACTGCGGGGTTCCGGGCAGGGAGCCGAAGAGCAGGTTGCCGTTGATGGCGTCGCCGGCGAAGAGGATGCGGGAGCCGCTGTCGATAAAGACCATCTCGCCCGGGGTGTGGCCGGGGCAAGCATAGGCGGTGACCACGCGGCCGCCCAGATCGAAGCGCTGGCCGTCGGTGAGGGGCAGGCGCTTGGCGAGCTTGGGCCATTCGATGATGTCGGTCTGGGGATCGTAATCATAGCGCAGGCCGGAACGCTCGGCGATAAAGTGGGCGTAGTTCCTGCGGGCCTCCACGCTTGCGGGGTAGGGATACAGGTCCCAATCGATGGCGTTGAGATAGACCTCGTCGAACCAGCCGACGCCGCCGGTATGGTCCACATGGCCGTGGGAGATGACCACCTCATAGGGAAGATCGCCGGTTAGGCTTTCCACGGCGGTCTTCAGGTCGCCCACGCCCGTGCCGGTGTCGATGACCAGGGCCTTGTTTTCGCCCAGCAGGACGAAGATGCTGTCGCAGTCAAATTCGTCGATTTCATAGGTCTTGGGCGCGATTTCGATGATCTTGTAGTTGTGCGTCATGGTCCATCCTCCTATCGTCCGTGGGAATTGCTATCCAAAATATCATAAACCTTCCAAAGGGGCTTGTCAAACGCCGCCGCTGGGAAAACGCGGGAGGAGACGGCCTATAGGCCGCCGAGGGCCAACAGGCGCAGCAGGCTTTCCATGGTGCGGGCCAGGTCCTCCCGGGCGCGCAGCTTGGCCTTGGAATAGGGGACGGCCACCCGGTTGATGGAAAGCGCGGCCGTCAAGCCCTGGCCGTACATGGCGTCGATGGGGTCCTCGATGTCGCCCACCAGGGCCACCACGGGAACGCCGGCCGCCTTGGCCGCCTTGGCCACGCCAAAGACCACCTTGCCGCGAAGGCTTTGGGAATCCAGCTTTCCCTCGCCCGTGATCACGAGGTCCGCCCCCTGAAGCTGGGAGGCAAAGCCCACCGTCTCCAGCACGGTCTCAATTCCCATTTGCAGGCGGAAGCCGAGGAAGGCGGCCGCGCCGAAGCCCATGCCGCCGGCGGCGCCGGCGCCCGGCGCGTCGGCCAGGCGCTGCCCGAGACAGCGCTCCACGGCGGAGGAACCCAGGCGTAGCTGCTCATCCAGCCGGCGGACCAGGGCCTCGTCCGCGCCCTTTTGTGGGGCAAAGACGTGGGCCGCGCCTCGCGGGCCATACAGGGGGTTGTCGATGTCGCACATGGCGACCAGCTCCACCTGGGCAAGGGAGGCGAGCCGGCCGTCCAGCTCCACGCGGCGGATGCGGGAAAGGTTGCCGCCGACGGGGATGAAGCTGGCGCCAGTCTCGTCCAAAAAACGCACGCCCAAGGCCGCCGCCATGCCGCAACCCATGTCGTTGGTGGCGCTGCCGCCAAGGCCAAGCACCACGCGCCGTGCCCCCTGGGAGACAGCGTGGGCGATGAGCTGGCCCACGCCGTAGGTGGTCGTCTGGTCGGGACGCTTGTCCTCGCCCACCAGGGGAAGGCCCGCGCAGGCGGCCATCTCCACCACGGCGGTGCGGCCGCCATCCACCAGACCGTAGAAGGCGGGAACCTCCTGGAAGTAGGGCCCCTTGACGCGAAGCTCCACCCTGCGTCCGCCCATGGCGCGTAGAAAGGCGTCCACGCTGCCCTCGCCTCCGTCCGCCACGGGCAGCTTTACCACCTGGCAGGCCGGATCGAGGCTCTTGACCACGCCCTCGAGGATGTCGCAGATTTCCCAAGAGGCCATGGTGCCCTTAAAGGAATCAGGAATCAGCACCAGCTTGCGCAACAGGATCCCCCCTATTCTTTTTGTAAGGCCGTTACTGGTTCCAGCATAGCAAGCAAACGGTCAAAGGTCAAGAGATGGCGGAAGGGAAGGAAGAGCTAAGGGGAGAAAGCCAGGGGGCGCCGCCCCCTGGACCCCTGCTCAAGGGAGGCCCCTTGAGAATCCCCTCGCAAAGGGGGAGGCGGCAAGGAGAAAAGGGACTCACGCGCAGGGCGGGGCCTTTGAACGGCCAAGCCGGCGGGGGCAGCGGAGGGGGGAGCGGGTTGAAACGGGGGGCAAGGGGAGAAAGCCAGGGGGCGCCGCCCCCTGGACCCCCGCTCAAGGGAGGCCCCTTGAGAATCCCCGCGTCCACCCGAGAGGGATTTAAAAAAAGGGGAGCGCTTCCCATGCAGGAAACGCTCCTCTTTGCCGGCCTTTTGGCCGGAAGTTAGCCGAAGATCTGGCGAAACCGCTCGCAGTAATAGGCGACGAGCCCGAATTCTGCATCCGGCGCGATGCGATGGTCAGGGCAGGGCAGGTATCCGCCCAGGTCCACCAAGGCGCGCAGGCGTTCCAGTTCGGCATCCACGGCGGCCTTGTCCCTGGCGAAGACGCGCTTGTCCATGCCGCCGACGCCTCGAAGCTCCCGGCCGTATCGGGCGCGCCAGGGCTGGATGGAGGCGTTCCAGGTACCCACCTCGATGGGGAACATGGTGTTGACGCCGTTTTCCAGCCAAATGGGCACCAGGCGGTCGATGCAGCCGTCGCAATCCAGGGAAACGATGTCGATGCCGTGTTGGTGGACCACATCGGTGATGCGCCGGTACCAGGGCCCCACCAGCTCCGCGAACACCCGCGGATTGACCAAGGGGCCGTGGTTAAAGCAAATATCCTCCCAGAAATGGGCGTATTCGAAGCCGTCGTACAGGTCCAAGGCGGCCTGGGTGGTTTCCAGACACAGCTGGCCCAGCGTGTCGATGATCTCCCGGTAGAGATCCTCGTCGTCCACGGCCAGGTAGCTGAGGGCCTCCACGCCCAGCATGTTGCGAATGTTGCCGTATAGGCTGCCGATGTGCAGGCCCAAAGGGCGCTGCCGCTGCGAATCCGCGGCCTTGGCGCCCAGCAGGGCGTCGCGACCTTGGTCCACGCGGGCCTGGCTAAAGCGGAGCTTGGGGAGGTACAGGTTTTCCCAAGCCTCGCGCCCCGTCAGGGTGGTGCCGATCTCCGAGGGAATGCTGACCACGCCGGGCTTGACCAGCACGATCAGCCCCTCGGCGTCCCGCAGGATCCGGCTGCCGTCGGCCCGCTCCTCCAGGAGCTCCTCCTGGAAGCCGGGAAATAGATAGCTGTTGATGCCAAGGGAAGCGCCCCAATTAAAGTCGAAGCCCAGCGCATCCATGATCGCCCGATCGCCCGGGCCGTTATCCCCATGGACCGCATAGTCCTGGGCCCAATCCATCCGAATGTGGCCCTGCTCGGCCCATTTGACGGCGGTCTCCTTCCAATAGCCAAAGGCGCAAAGGGGCAGGCGGTCATAGGCCTGGTAGTGAAGCACCGCGCGGGTGCGCTGCCGATCGTTCATGCTGCTTACCTCCCGTTTTCCTCACGGCGCAGGACGCAAAGCGTCCGGGTGCTTACTTGCCGTCCACGTGGTTGGCCTTGTCCGCGGCGGCGGCCAGCTTGCGGGCGGCCTCCCGGTCGGCGGCCATCTCCTCCACGGTCTTGGTGTGCAGCCTGGCCGCGCCGTCCGTCTGCTTGGGAGGAATATAGGTGCCGTCGGCCAGGGCCTGGTCGCGGCGGGCCTTGGCCCGCTCGATCTCTTCCGCGTACTGAGGCAGCCACTGGGCCTCGGCGATGAGCATTTCGTCCACCATCTGGTAGATCTCCCGGGGGTTACACACCGCGCCAACCAGTGGATCCATCAGCATGGCCTGACGGAGCAGGCGGATATCCGCATGTACGGCCGCCTCCACGGCCAGGCGCTGCACGGAGATGGAGGCGTTGCAGATGGCCGCGCAGCCCAGGGGCAGATCGCCCACCTGGGGAATGGAGACGCCGTTGCCATCCACGTAGCCGGGCACCTCCACGATGGCGTCGTCCGGCAGGTTGGTGATGCAGCCGTTGTTGACCACGTTGAAGAAGCCGCGATAGACCTTGCCGGTTTCCAGCCCCTCGATGATGTAGGAACCGTGCTCCGTGCCGCGCGCCTCGGGGACGAACTTGCGGGGCGGCTCCTGCATCCAGTTGGGGAAGTCGGTCATGAACCAATCGCGGCTCTCGCGGCATACCCGCAGATAGCCGCCGGTTTCGCCGTTGATCCAGACGCCAAGGTCGATCCAGCCGGTGATCTCGCCCGGACGCTTGCGGTACCAGGGCACATACTCGGACAGATGGCCGTTGGACTCGGTGGAGTAGTAGCCAAAGTTGCGCAGGATGTCGATGCGCACCTTCTCGGTCTTGGAATAGACGGGGTGCTTTTCAAAGAGGGCGAGCAGTTCGTCCTTGCGCTCCACGCCGCGCACCTTGACGGAGGTGTACCAGGTCTGGTGGTTGATGCCCGCGCAGATGATGTCCACGTCCTCGATCTTTTCGCCCAGGACCTCGGCGATCTGCTGGTGGCCGCCGTGCACGCCGTGGCACAGGCCGATGGTGCGGACCCCGCCGTATTTGTTGCAGGCCCAGGTGAGCATGGCGTTGGGGTTGCCGTAGTTGAGCAGCATGGCCCCGGGCTCGGCCACCTCGCGGATGTCCTTGCAGAAGTTGAGCAGCTCGGGAATGCCCCGCTGGCCGTAGAGGATGCCGCCGGCGCAGAGCGTGTCGCCCACGCACTGGTCCACGCCGTACTTCAGGGGAATCTCCACATCCAGCGCAAAGGCGTCCAACATGCCGATGCGCGCGGTGTTGAACACATACCGGGCGCCGCGTAGGGCCTCGCGGCGGTCGAGGGTGGCCTGGATGCGGATGTCCAAGCCGTTGGCGTCGATGTCACGCTGGCAAAGCTCGGTGACCATGCGCAGGGTGTCGGGGTTGATGTCGGTAAAGGAAATCTCGATGTTGGAAAACGCCGGCACGGTGAGCAGGTCGCCGAGCAGGCCGCGGGTAAAGCCGATGGATCCGGCGCCGATGAAACAGACCTTAAAGGACATGCAATACTCCCTCCCTCGCGTGGTTGGTGCAATCCAACTCCTTTATACCATGAACCTGCGGGGGGATACAAGGAGAAGAAGCAAATAAGAAACACAAAAGGGGCGGCCGGCAGTTTGCCGGCCGCCCCTTGGCAGGTCCTGTTTGTTCGGGGAGATAGAAGGGTTAGCTGCGGTCCGTCCGGCCGTTCGGGGTCCGGTCCTGCTCCCGGGCCGCCTGCTCCAGACCAAGGGACAGCAACAGGCGCAGCACCTGGGACAGGCTTTGCTGCGGATACCGGCTTTTTTGCAGCGCGAGGATGGACTCCTCCATCTCCTGGGGAAGGGTCAGGCGCAGGCGCTTGCGTTGCTCATCCATAGCGGCAGTGGCTCCATTTCCGTAATGTGATTCAATGAACCAAAGAATCGTTGATTACAACCAATAGTATATGGTTCGGCGGATATGATGTCAATGCTTTTCGGGAAAGGGGATTTCCATTTCTTTACAGAATGGCCACCGGAGGCTATAATGGAAAGGAGGTGAGTCAGATGGCGATGGACAGGCCCAGATACTCCATCACCCTGGATCAGGAACTGTTCCAGCGCGTGGAGGACTTTCGCTTTGAAAACCGCTACCAAACCCGCAACGAGGCGACGGTGCAGCTCATACGCCTGGGACTGGAGCAGATAGACAGGCAGCGCCTAAACCGAGAGGACGCGCGGGCGCGCGAGGGGCAGGCGGAATAGCCCTTGGACGGTTGAGCGAAAAACAGGCGGCGCCTTTCGCTGCGGCGGGGAGGCTTGCCCCGCGCGCCCGTTGGGACGCAAAGGACCGCGGCATGCCGTGGCCCCGGGAAGAGAATTACGTGAAAACGGCCGCGCTTCCTCATCGGGAAGGGCGGCCGAAGTTTGCACAGGCCCGCTTGAAAAAGACAAAGAAGGGCCGCCGCTTTTGCAAGCGGCGGCCCTTGTTCTATGGCTCTAGGATTCCTGGGCGCTGGGATAGATGCAGAGGATGTCGCTGACCGTGCGCTCGCGGCCGGCGGTGCCGCAGGGGCTGGAGATGACCTCGCCGTTGAAATACATGCAGCTGGTCATGCCACCATCCAGGTTGTAGGCGTTCACGCAGCCCAGGGAGAGCATGTACTCGGCCAGCTCATGGATGTCCATGCCTTCCGAAGCGCTCTGGCGGCCGTCCACCACCACGAAGACGAAGCTGCCGTCCTCCCGCTGGCCGACGGCGGTGCGAGGATTGTCGCTGGGCACGTCGGTGGAGATGTGCTCGGGCACCTGGCCGTCCTCGACCAGCACCGGGCCGAAGGAGTAGGTATCCTGCAAGCCGTCGGCCAGCATGGCGTCCAGATCCGCCTCGGACTCCTCCACCAGCTCCATGCGGCCGTCCGAGTAGATGGCCATCATGCAGCGGGCGGGCTTGTTGCGGTAGACCTCGCCGCCGCGCACGATGATGCCGTCGCTGCGATAGCCGCAATAGTCCCCGTTGATGGCGAACAAAACGCCGGCGCTCTGGGCGATGTCGCTGGTGCGGGCGCGGACGTTGAGGCCGTATTGACCCTCAGCGAAGGCGGAGGTTACGGTGCCAGGCGCATAGTCGCTGAGCACGGCCACGGTGGCGACCACGTTGTTTAGAGGTTGGGTGCGCTCGATCTCAAGCTGATACTCCGCGCAGCTATAGGACCAAAGGCCGTTTTCCGCATCCGAGAGCAAGATGGGTTCGGGGATGGGGGTGGGGCTTGGGGTCGGCGTCGCCGCTTCGGCCACGAGCACGGTCGGCGCGGGGCTGACGCTGGGCGGAGAGGAAAGGACGACAGGGGTTGCGGACGGAGAGGGCGAAGGGGAAGACTGCACGGCGGCATGCACGTCCCAGACGACCATATAGCGGAAAAGGGCGAACAAAAATCCGCCGCTCAGCAAAACCGCCGCGAACAGCGCGCCGCATTGCTGCGGCCGCATATGGGAGGGCCTGCGCCGGCCCTGGGAGGTGAAGCGCGTGTGGAGCATTTGCTCGAATTCCCCCAAATAGGCAGATATTTCAACGTTAGTTTAGCATATCCTGGGATTGCATGCAATTTTTTGCGGGAAAGAATAACCAGTTGGTAACAACTGACAAGTCTGTGTCAAGCTTCCAAGGGGGAAGCTTCCATCTTATGAACGAGCGGGGAGCGGGCCGCGTGCCTGAAATTTGGGGGTTTTGTGAAAAAAGGACGGGCCGCCGCCCCCCCTGTCTGGGGGCGACGGCCCGCGCGCGGCGGCGAGAAGTCAGCGCGTCCGGCCCGCCGCATGGGCGCCGTGGCTTTCCCCGCCCTCATCGCCAAGCCAAAAGGCGTACAGGGAGGCGCTCTTGAGCGCAAAGCGCAGGCGGAAGGGCGTTTCGCCCAGGCGAAGCTCCGGATGCCCCTTCCAGGATAGGCGGAGCTGGCAGCCGTCCCCCTGCAACGGCAGGCAATCGTCCAGGCCGTAGCCCTCCAGGGGGTGGCCCTGCGCGTCCTGCACCTCGGCGCGCAGCCAGCCCTCCGGGGCGACGGCGGCATTGACATAGAGGAAGGGCCGGCTTTCGCAGACCAGGGGGCGGGTCAGCAGGGCGGCGGGCCGTTGCGCGGCCTCCAGGGAGGCAAAGCCGTCCCGGCGCAGCGTGGCCAGGCCCGTGCAGGCGCCGGAATACATGCCGTTGAGGGTCCAGTCTGTGTTTCGGTTGGACTCGTCGCCCGCAAAGCCGATGTAGTAGAACCATAGCTCGTCGCCGTGGATCAGGCAGACGCCGCCCACGGACTGCACGTAGCCCCGGTCCCAGGCGCCGGCCTGCCTGGCGGCGGGCAGGAAGGCCTGGTCGCGGACGGGCCGCGAGAAGTGAAAGCCGTCGCGGCTGAAGGCCAGCTGCAGCTCCGTCAGCTTGGGGAAGCCTCCGCGCTCGCAGGCGTCGTTTTCCGGCCCCAGATGGTTCTGATACAGCCCAAGCAGCAGGGATTCATAGCCCACCGCGTCCAGGTTGTACAGCTGCGGTTCAAAGCCGATGGCCTCCTCCGGCAGATCTAGGCAGTCCGGCCGCAGCCAGCCCAGCTCCTCCTCCCGCCCCCAGACGGCCCCTTGCAGGAAGTCGTCGCATTCGCGATAATGCCGGTTTCGCCTGCCGTCGAAGGAGCGGATGGAGTAGACCCACTTTTTGCGGAAGGGATTGTAGAAGATGGTGGATCGATCCCCCAGGTCGCTGGTGGCCGTCGCGCGCGTAAAGTGCACGCCGTCCGCGGATACCAGGCAGACGCCGGGCATGGTGCCGCCCGGCCCGCGCAGGAAGGCCTTGTAGCGCTGGCTCTGGTCGGCGCTGTCGGCGTCCAGCCAGACGGTGGTGGAGTCCGGGCGCAGCCCCGGCAGGATCAGGTTGGTGCCGGGATCGATATCCAGCCGGGGGGCGCGTCCAGTCCAGGCCATCGGCGCTGTACGCATAGGCGATGCGGTGCAGCCAACCGGCCTCGTACCACATCTTATACAGCCCCTCGCGTTCGTCGAAGAACACGCCGCCGCTCTTGGGCGCGGCGCAAGGCAGGGTGGCCCGCTCCCAGGGGGTCGTGGGCTGAAGCACGGGCAAGGGCCGCTTCTTGGCGCAGTGAAAGCGGCGGACCAGCCCGTTTTGCTCCAGCAGAAAATCGTCCACGAACAGCTGCCGGCCCACACGGATGTCGATGAGCGCGGGCGGCCGGTCCAGATAGGGCACGGGCAGGGGAAGGTTGCTGATCATGTCCAGATCCCTCGGCGGCCAAGGGCTTGGCAAACAGATGCCGTTGTAAAGCCGTTCCATGGGGATACCTCCTCCCGCGCCGCGGACGCCCAAGGGCGGCCGGGTGCGGCTGCGATGTTGGAAACGCCCAAGGGGGCGCAAGGCCTTCCATTTATATGTATGGAAGCCGAACCAACAGGGGCTTGGGCGCTTCCCCGGCAAAGGCCAGGAAGTTGCGGTAACAGATCTTGTCCAACACGTCGGCGGGCAGGGCCAGGCCCAGGCCCGCATGTCCCCACTGGTCCACCGGCCCCTCTCCCAAGCCGCCCAGCACCAAGGTCAGGGGCGTCTGGCCCAGAATGTCGCCGCCAAGCTCGGTGTCGGTGCCCAGCTGGATGCGGTCCTGGTAGCGCAGGAAGAAGGCCCGCCAGCCCTCCCGGTCTGCGAAGAAATGGTCGTACATCTCCACGCCCGGGGTCAGGTCCAGCGATACGTTCGGATAACGGTCCAGCAGGCGCTGGGCATGGGCGCGGTCGTCGCCACAGAAATAGAGGTGGGCAAAGGCCACCTTCAGCCGGGGGTGCCGGGCGAGCACCGCCTCCGCGATGCCGTACAGCGCCTCCAGGCTCGGGAAGCCGCCGTCGCCGTAGAACCAGCCGTTGGCAAAGGCAAAGTCCGGGGCCTGGTCCCGATGCCAGAAGGTGGCCGGATCGCCCACATGCCAAAGGATGGGGGTTTGGCTGCGCTCCAGAAAATCGAACAGCGGCTCAAAGGCGGGGGAGGACAGGTCCGCCCCTGTCTCCCGATAGACGGTGGGCTTGGTCTCGATGAGCTTGACGCCGTCGGCGCCCCTTTGCAGCCAGGTCTGGATATGGGCCAAGGGATCTGCGCAGGGATGAACCAGGCCTGCGAAGAAGTAGCAGCGGCGAGGGTCCTCGCGCTTGGCCTGCAGGCATTGCTCGTTGTTGATCGCGCCGCCAAAGCCCGCCGAGCAGGAGAGGCTCAGGACCGCATAGGCGCTGTAGCCGCGCTCCTGGGCGCAGCGGAGGAACCAGCCGTTGGGCCGGTCCGCCAGGTGCATGTGGCCGTCGATGATGCGCATGAAGGTTCGCCTCCTCGTGGTTGGTTGCTACCAGTATACCATGAAGCGGGAGGCGTGACCGCCCGAAAGGGAAAAAGCCTTCCTTTTCGTTGCAGCGCGCCCCTTGGGCAGACGCTTGGGCCTCCATTTGCCGCAAAACAGCCGCTTTTTTCTTGAAAAAGCGGCTCCAGCCCTTGTTTTTTACCAGGACGGGTGGTATACTAGGCAAAGATTCCATCGGTTTCAAGAGTGGGAGCCATCCCGCTCTTCTTCTTTGAAGGGGAGCTCCCGCCCGCCGGTGCAGCGTAGAACAACGAAGGAGAACAGAACTTGGCAAAAATGAGCGTGGCGAGAGCCGCCGGTGCGGCCGCCGAAAGCCTCGCGCAGCAAATGGGCTTTATCTTTGTCGACGCCGAGCTCACAAGGGAGCACGGCGCGGCGTTTTTGCGCGTTTTTGTGGATGCGCCGGGCGGCATGAGCCTGGACAAGTGCGAAAGTTTTCACAGGGCGCTGGTCAAGCAGATCGGCGATATGGAATACGATTATCTGGAAGTTTCCTCCCCCGGGCTGGATCGGCCGCTGAAGCGGCCGCCCGACTTTGAGCGCAACCTTGGCCGACCGGTGGAGGCAAAGCTGTTTCAAGCGCTGGACGGGCAAAAGACCGTGACGGGCAAGCTGCTCTCCTACGACGAGCAGGGCTTTACCCTGGAAAGCGACCAGGGCCCCAGGTACCTGCTGAAAAAGGATTGCACGAAGATCGCGCCCGTGCTCAATCTGGAGGAGGAGCTCCGCCAGGCGGAAAGCGCCCAAGAGCAAGAGGAGGAAGAGGAAAGCAATGAATAAGGAATTTATCGAGGCCTTGGACGAGATTGCCCGCAGCCGGGGCATCAAGAAGGAGGTCATCATCTCCGCCATCGAGCAGGCGCTCATCTCCGCCTTTCGCCACAACTTCGATTCGGCCCAAAACGTGAAGGTCACCGTGGATAACATCACCGGCGATGTGGCCGTCTACGCCCTGAAGACCGTGGCCGAGCAGGTGGAGGACCCCAACATGCAGGTTTCCGTGGAGGACGCCAAAAAGGTCCGCCCCTATTACGGCCCCGGCGACGTGGTGGAGATCGAGGTCACGCCCAAGAAGTTCGGCCGCATCGCCGCCCAGACCGCCAAGCAGGTGGTCATGCAGCGCATCCGCGAGGCCGAGCACGGCGTGATCTACGAGGAGTATGTGGAGAAGGAAAACGAGATCCTCACCGCCATCATCCAGCGCATCGAGGGCAAGACCGTCTTTGTGGAGCTGGGCCGCACCGAGGGCGTGCTGGACCAGACCCAGCAGATCCCCGACGAGAAGTACGAGATCGGCCAGCGCATGAAGGTCTATGTGCTGGAGGTCTATCGCAACGCAAAGGGCCCCTCGGTCACCGTGTCCAGAACCCATCCGGGCCTGGTCAAGCGGCTGTTCGAGCTGGAGGTTCCCGAAATCCATTCCGGCGTTGTGCAGATTAAGTCCATGGCCAGGGAGGCCGGCTACCGCACCAAGATGGCCGTCTACTCCACCGACAACGCCATCGATCCCGTGGGCGCCTGCGTGGGCCCCAAGGGCTCCAGGGTGGAGAACGTGGTCACGGAGCTGCGCGGGGAAAAGATCGACATCATCCGCTGGTCCTCGGACCCGGTGGAATACATCGCCAACGCCCTTTCGCCCGCCAAGGTGATCGGCGTGTTCGTCAACGAAAAGGAAAAGGCCGCCAAGGTCATCGTGCTGGACAACCAGCTTTCCCTGGCCATCGGCAAGGAGGGGCAAAACGCCCGCCTCGCGGCCGAGCTCACCGGCTGGGAGATCGACATCAAGTCCCAGTCGCAGGTGGAGGAATCCCTGGGGGTGGAGGAGTAATTGAAGCCTAGAAAGACCCCGATGCGCATGTGCGTTGGTTGCCGGGAGATGAAGCCCAAGAAGGAGCTTTGCCGCGTGGTGCGCAACAAGGAGGGGCAGGTTTCCCTGGACCCCATCGGCAAGGCGCCCGGCCGGGGCGCCTATGTGTGCAAGGACATCGCCTGCCTAAAGAAGGCCCAAAAAACCAAGGCGCTGGAGCGGGCTTTGGAGCAATCCATCGCCCAGGAGGTCTACGACCAGCTGGAAAAGGGGTTGGAGCAGGCTTGAAATGGGAAGATCGGCTCAAGGGCTATTTGGGCCTGGCGGCCAGGGCCGGCAGGGTGCAAAGCGGCGAGGAAGCCAGCGTCAAGGCGGCCCAAACGGGCAAGGCCAGGCGCCTGTTTCTGGAAGACGGAGCCGGCGAAAACACCAGGGATAGGATGCAAAGGCTCTCCGAGCACTATGGCATCGAGCTTACGGTTATATCCGGCCTGGGGGAGGCCATCGGCAAGCCCGGCCGCAAGGCGGCCGCGCTGACGGACGAGGGCTTGAACCGGGCCATCCAACAGCTTATCAACGAATATCGCGGGGGTGTCAACGAAGAATGACGAGAATTGTGATTACTGAAGCGGCAAAGCTGCTGGGCAGCGGGGCGGCCTCGCTCATGGAGAGCATGACCGAAACCCGCAAGACCACCCAGGAGCTCATCAAGAGCCTGCGCCAGATGGAGGAAAACCTGCGCCAGCAGGAGGCCCGGCAGCAGGAGGAGAGCCGCGCCCGCGAGGAGGAGGAGAGGCTGGCCTCCCTCAGCGCCCAGCAGGAGGCCATCAAGCAAGCCCTGCAGAGGGAGCGGGAGCAGCGCAACCAGGCGGCGGAGGCCCAGAGGCAGCGCCAGGCGGAGGCCGAGCGCGCACAGGCGGCGCAGGCAAATCGTCCCGCGCAAACCGCTCCGGCCGCGCAGCCGGCGCCCCGGCCGCAAACGCCCAGGACGGAGAACCGTCCCTCCCAGGGCGCCCGGCCCCAAGGCGCCCGTCCCCAGGGCCAGCGGCCCTTCGCGCCCAGGCCCTTCGTGCCGAACCCCAACGATCCCAACGCCCTGGTCAACCGGCAAAACCAGCAGGGCGGCGCGGCCGGCCCGGCCCGCGGCCCCAGGCCCCAGCAGGGCGGCGCGCCCGGCCAGAATAGGCCCTTCCAAAGGCAGGATCGGCCCTTTGCCGGCAAGGATCGGGACGACGCGCCCCGTTCCGGCGGCCCGCGCGGCGGCTTTGGCGGTTCCCGCGGCGGCTTTGGCAAGTCCAAGGGCCCCGAGCTGACCCCCACCATCGAAAAGGAGCGGGTCTCCAACTACGACCCCAACAAGCAGAATTACCAGCGCCAGCACGATCCGGAAAAGAAGGTGCCCAAGCAGAAGAAGGCCATCCTCAAGGAGAGCTTCGCGGCCAAGGGCGGTCTGGACGACGACTGGAGGGGCAGCAAGAAGAGGCCCCGCAAGGATCAAAAGCAGGTTCATATCGAGCCTGTCAAGATCGAAAAGGCCTATATGACCGCCGAAACCATCACCGTCAAGGACCTGTCCGAGCGCATCGGCAAGCCCGCGGCGGAAATCATCAAGAAGTTGCTGCTGGTGGGCATCATGGCCACCATCAACCAGGAGCTGGACTTTGACACCGCCTCCCTCGTTTGCAGCGAGTTTGGCATCGAGTTCGAGTTGAAGCTGGAAAAGACCTTCGAGGAAACCCTCATGGAGGTCCAGGACAAGGAGGACAAGGAGGAGGAGCTGCTGCCCCGTCCGCCCGTGGTCACCATCATGGGCCACGTGGACCATGGCAAGACCTCCCTGCTGGATAAGATCCGCGCGACCAACGTCACCGCCGGCGAGGCGGGCGGCATCACCCAGCACATCGGCGCCTACACCGTCACCATTCACGACCAGCTCATCACCTTCCTGGATACCCCCGGCCACGAGGCCTTCACGGCCATGCGCGCCAGGGGCGCCCAGGTGACGGATATCGTGGTGCTGGTGGTCGCCGCGGACGACGGCATCATGCCCCAGACCGTGGAAGCCATCAACCATGCCAAGGCGGCGGGCGTGCCCCTGATCGTGGCCATCAACAAGATGGATAAGCCCACCGCCAACCCCGAAAGGGTCAAGCAGGAGCTCACCGAGTACGAGCTCGTGGCCGAGGACTGGGGCGGCGACACCATCGTGGTGCCCGTTTCCGCGCTCACCGGCGAGGGCATCGAAAACCTGCTGGAGATGATCCTGCTCACGGCCGAGATGAAGGAGCTGAAGGCCAACCCCAACCGCGCCGCCAGGGGCACCATCGTCGAGGCCAGGCTGGACAAGGGCCGCGGCCCCGTGGCCACGGTGCTGGTGCAATCCGGCACCATCCACGTGGGCGATACCATCGTGGCCGGCACGGCCTATGGCCGCGTGCGCGCCATGGTCAACGACAAGGGCCAGTCCGTCAAGGACGCGGGTCCCTCCATCCCCGTGGAGATCATCGGCTTCTCCGACGTGCCCGAGGCGGGCGACGTGCTCAACGTCTCCGACGACGACCGGCTGTCCCGCCAGGTGGCCGAGGAGCGCCGCGACAAGCAGAAGGCCGAGCAGCTCAAGGCCATGTCCAAGGCCACGCTGGACGATCTGTTCCAGCAGATGGCGGAGGGCGAGATCAAGGACCTGAACATCATCGTCAAGGCCGACGTGCAGGGGTCCGTGGAGGCCGTGCGCCAGGCCCTGGAGAAGATTTCCAACGAAGAGGTGCGCGTGCGCGTGATCCACGGCGGCGTCGGCGCCATCAACGAGACCGACATCATGCTGGCCTCGGCCTCCAACGCCATCGTCATCGGCTTCAACGTCCGCCCCGATGCCTAGGCCAAGGAGAGCGCCGAGCGCGAGAAGATCGACGTGCGCCTCTACCGCGTCATCTACGACGCCATCGACGAGATCAAGGCCGCCATGAAGGGCATGCTGGCCCCCAAGTTCAAGGAGGTCATCCTGGGCCACGCCCAGGTGCGCCAGGTCTTCCGCGTTACCGGCGCGGGCACCGTGGCCGGTTCCTACATCACCGACGGCATCGTGCGCAGAAACGCCCAGGTGCGCCTGCTGCGCGACAACATCGTCATTTACGAGGGCAAGCTCTCCTCCCTGAAGCGCTTTAAGGACGACGCCAGGGAAGTGGCCAGCGGCTTTGAATGCGGCATTGGCCTGGAAAACTACAACGACATCAAGGAAAACGATGTCATCGAGTGCTTTGTCCAGGAAGAGATCGAGAGGTAAAACATGCCAGACTATGACAGAGCCAGCCGGCAGGCGGAGGAGCTCCGCCGCGGGTTGGACGCCATTATCCGCAACGAGATCAAGGACCCGAGAATCCCGGAAATGTTCACCATCCTCAAGGTGGACCTGACGCGGGATCTGAAGTACGCCAAGGTGTATATCTCCGTCATGCTGCAGGAGGAGGCCGAGAAAAAGGCCATGCTCAAGGCCCTCAAGGGCGCGTCCGGCTTCATCCGCCGCGAGCTTGGCAAAAAGGTCATCATCCGCTCCATGCCGGAGCTCACCTTCGTGTTGGACGACTCCATCGAATATTCCGTCCACATCAACCAGCTGCTGGAAGAGATCGCCTCCGACAAGGAGGAGAGCGAGACGGACGGGGAAAAGGAATGATGCCTACGAGCGGCCAGCTCCTGTTCGACATGCTGCAAAACGCCGGCTCCGTGGCCCTGGTGGCCCACGTTTCGCCGGATATGGATGCTCTGGGTGCAAGCCTTGGCGCGAGGGAACTTCTGCGCCAGGGCTTTCCTGCGCTTGAGCGGGTGGACGTGTTCTGCCAGGATCCCGTCCCGGAGAGCTACGCCTTTTTGGACCTCACCCGCCTGGTGCTGCCGCCCGAGCGGGCCCAAGGCCCGTACGACCTGTGCGTCGCCGTGGACGTGGCCTCCTACGACAGGCTTGGCAGCTGCGCCGCCCTGTTCGATCGGGCGCGGGCGCGCTTTGTGATCGACCACCACGGCTCCAACGACTTTGAGAACGTGCCCCGCCTGCTGTTGCCCCAAAGCGCGGCGACGGCGCAGATCGTCGTCGATCTGTGCCTGGAAAGGGGCGTCCGCCTCTCCGCCGAGGCGGCCTCCTGCCTGTACGCCGGCCTTTCCACGGACACGGGGAACTTCTCCTTCGAGGCCGTGACGCCCGGAACCTTCCGGGCGGCCGCCTGGCTGGTGGAGCAGGGCGCCAAGCCCGACTGGATCACCCAACACCTGTACCGCACCAGATCCATGCCCAGCGTGCGGGCCCTGGGCCGCGCGCTGGATACGATGCGCTTAAGCGCCGGAGGAAGGGTGGCCTTGCTGTGCCTGAGCCTGGCGGACCGCCGGGAGGTGGGCGCCCAGGACGGGGACTATGAGGGCATCGTCAATTACGGCATCGAGACCAAGGGCGTGCTGGCGGCCGCCCTGGTCAGCCAGCGGGACGAGGGCATTCGCTGTAGCGTGCGCACCAAGGAAGGGGTGGACGCCGCGGCCGTCGCCCGCAGGTTTGGCGGCGGCGGACATCCCAGGGCGGCGGGCATGAGCCTGCAGGGCGAGCTGGACCAGGCCCTGGAGGCGGTGCGCTGCGCATTGGAAGAGGCGGTGGAAGAAGCATGCCGGACGGATTCCTGAACCTGCTCAAGCCCCCGGGCATGAGCTCCTTCCTGGCGGTGCACTTGGTGCGCAAGCTGCTGCCAAAGGGCACCAAGGTGGGGCATATGGGCACCCTGGACCCGGCCGCCGCGGGCGTGCTGCCCCTGGGCGTCGGCTCTGCCACGAGGCTGTTCGACTACGTAACGGACAAGCAGAAGCTTTATCGGGCCGAGCTTTGCCTGGGCGCCGCCACGGATACCCAGGACGCCACCGGATGCGTGCTGGCCCAGGCGCCGCCGCCCTCCCTGGCGGCGGTGGAGGCGGCGCTGCCCGCCTTCCAGGGGTGCATCTGGCAAAGCCCGCCGGCCTATTCGGCCGTGCACGTGGACGGCAAGCGCGCCTATGAGCTGGCCAGGGCGGGCAAGGCTCCGGAAACGTTGCCCAAGCGCCAGGTTCAGGTGGATTCCATCCGCCTGCTCGGCCCCAGCGGCGAAAACCGCTGCCTGCTGGATATCGCCTGCGGCAAGGGCGTCTATGTGCGCACTCTCTTGGACGAGATCGCCAAGGCGGCGGGCGGGTTTGGCCATATGTCCCTGCTGGTGCGGCTGCGCTCGGGCGTCTTTTCCATCGAGAACGCCGTCACCCCGGAGGAGTTGCGCTGCCAAGTCGCTTCCGGCGAGTGGCCCCTGCTGCCCATGGACCTGCCCATCGCCCACCTGCCCAAGGTGGAGCTGCCCGAGTCCCTGCGAAACCAGGTGAAGAACGGCGCTCCCCTGCGCGTCGGACGGGAGGCCTGCGCGCAGGGTCCCCTGCGCGTGTACGTGGGCGGCCGCTTTGCGGGCATCGCCCAGGGCCAGGAGGGCACGCTGCGCTTTGCGGCCATGCTGCTCAAGGACGATCCCGACCGACAGGCCCCTTAAGCGAAGAAGAAGCGAGGAAAGAGAACGCACATGAAGCTTTATCTGCATGCCCAGCCCTTCGGCCTGGGCCCCAGCGTGCTGGCGCTGGGCATGTTTGACGGGGTGCATCTGGGGCACCGCAAGGTGCTGGAGGAGGCCCAAAGAATTGCCCAAGCCAAGGGCCTCGGTCTGGCGGCCGTTTCCTTCGACAGGCATCCCTTGTCCGTGTTGCGGCCGGAGGAGACGCCCAAGCTGCTCACCACCAACACCGAAAAGGCCAAGCTGCTCAACGCCATCGGCGTGGGGGCGCTGGTGCTGCTGCGCTTTGATCGGGACTTCGCCGCCCAGGAGCCGGAGGAATACCTGCGCTTTCTCAAGGAGAAGTACGCGGCCCGCCATCTGGTGATGGGGGAGAACCACCGCTTTGGCCGCGACGGAAAGGGCAACGCCGAAACCGTGGCCGGCCTGGCGCAGCGCCTGCAGCTGGGCCTGACCGTGGTCCGGCCCCAGGCGCTGGACGGCGCGCCGGTCAGCTCCACGCGGGTGCGCCAGGCCCTGCAAGCGGGGGATCTGGCCGTGGCGGCCGGCCTGCTCGGCTATCTGTATCACCTACAGGGAGCCGTCGTCCACGGCAAGGGCCTGGGGCACGGCTTCGGCTTCCCCACCATCAACCTGGGCGTCTCGCCGGACAAGCTGCTGCCCCGCTACGGGGTCTACGGCGCCCTGGCCCGGGTGGGCCAACAGGTTTACCGGGCCGTGTGCAACGTGGGGGTCCGGCCCACGGTCAACGGGGAGAGCCCCTCGGTGGAGGCCTTCCTGCTGGATTTCCAGGGCGACGTTTATGGCGAGCACGCCTCTCTGGCGCTGCTGGACTTTTACCGGCCGGAGATGCGCTTCTCCTCCACCCAGGCCCTCAGCGCCCAGGTGGCCCGGGACGCCGCGCGCGCCCGCCGGGAGCTGCCCAAGCCCTTTTGAGCCCCGCGCGACCCGGAGGGATTTGGTTAAAAGGCGGCGCAGGGCGCTTTTTCCCGTTTACAACGCAGCTTCTGCGTGGTATACTAGGCTTTGGCTTGAACCCTGTTCTGGAGGGCCCGCGTGAACACGCAGCGCGGCCTGTTCGGGATATGGGCGATTGACGAAACAAGAAAATGCGGAGGTAGTATCATGGACAAGAATCGCAAGCAAGAAATCATCCAGAAGTTTGCCCGTCACGAGGGCGACACCGGTTCCCCCGAGGTGCAGATTGCCCTGCTCACCGAGCGCATCAACCACCTCACCGAGCACCTGAAGGAGAACAAGAAGGACCATCACTCCCGCCGTGGCCTGCTGTCCATGGTCGGTAAGCGCCGCGGTCTGCTGGACTATCTGAAGAAGATCGACGTTATCCGTTACCGCGAGCTGATTGCGGAGCTGGGCGTGCGCCGCTAAGAGATCCCTGCATGCTGCCGCAGGGCGGTTTTGCCGCCCTGCGGTTTCTGGCATTAGCCCCTTGTTTTTTCGGGCCGCGCAGCGACCCTTCCAAAGACAAAGCAGCGTCCATGGGCGCGTGGGGTTTGCCAAGCCCTCGCAAAGGCCGAGGGTTTGGCAAACTCCGCGTATCTGGACCTGCTTTGCCCCCTGGATATGGCTAGAAAGGAGCAAAGGTAAAGGTATGGAACACAAGATCTACAAGACCGACCTGGCCGGCAGGGAGCTTTCCCTGGAGTTCGGCCGCTATGCCGAGCAGGCGGCCGGTTCCGTGCTGGTGCGCTACGGCGACACCGCCGTGCTGGTCTGCGCCACCGTGGCCGAAACCCCCAGGCCCGGCATCGACTTCTTCCCCCTTGGCTGCGACTTTGAGGAGAAGCAGTACTCCGTGGGCAAGATCCCCGGCGGCTTCATCAAGCGCGAGGGCAGGCCCACGGAAAAGGCCATCCTCACCTCCCGCCTGATCGACAGGCCCCTGCGCCCCCTCTTCCCCAAGGGCATGCGCAACGACGTCTCCGTCGTGGCCACCGTTTTGTCCAACGACAACGACAACTCCGCCGAAATCCCCGCCATGATCGGCTCCTCCGCCGCCCTGTGCGTTTCGGAGATCCCCTTTGCCGGCCCCACGGCCGCCGTGGTGGTGGGCTTGGTGGACGGCCAGTTCGTGCTCAACCCCAACATGGAGCAGCGGGCCGCTTCCGACCTGCACCTGACCGTTGCCGGCACCAAGGAGGCCATCATGATGGTCGAGGCCGGCGCCAAGGAGGTCAGCGAGGAGACCATGCTCTCCGCCATCCTATTTGCCCATGAGGAGATCAAGCGCCTGGTCGCCTTCCAGGAGCAGATCGTCGCCGAAATCGGCAAGGAAAAGCGCGAGTTCCCCCTGATCACCGTGCGCGAGGACCTCAAGGAAAAGGTGGAGGCCTTCGCCAAGGAAAAGGTGGAATGGATGTTCGAGACCTTCGACCGCGCCGAGCGCAACAAGCGCGAGGAGCAGATCAAGGCCGAGACCGAGGCCGCCTTTGCCGAGGAATACCCCGACGGCGCCAGGGAGATCGGCGACGTGCTGTACGGCATGCAGAAGACCGTCATGCGCCGCAAGATCCTCGACGCGGGCGTGCGTCCCGACGGCCGCAGCCTCACCCAGGTGCGCCCCATCTGGTGCGAGGTGGGCATCCTGCCAAGGCCCCACGGTTCCGCCGTGTTCACCAGGGGCCAGACCCAGGTGATGAGCGTGGTGACCTTGGGCGCCGTGGGCGACCAGCAGAGGCTGGACGGCATCTCCAACGAGGAATTCAAGCGCTACATGCACCACTATAACATGCCCCCCTATTCCACCGGCGAGGCCCGGCCCCTGCGCAGCCCCGGCCGCCGCGAGATCGGCCACGGCGCCCTGGCGGAGAGGGCCCTGGAACCCATGATCCCGCCGGAAGAGGAGTTCCCCTATGCCATCCGCGTGGTCTCCGAGGCCATTTCCTCCAACGGTTCCACCTCCATGGGTTCCGTTTGCGGCTCCACCCTGGCCCTGATGGACGCGGGCGTGCCCATCAAGAAGCCCGTCGCGGGCTGCGCCATGGGCCTGATCAAGGACAGCGAGTCCGACAAGGTCGCCATCCTGACCGACATCCAGGGCCTGGAGGACTTCCTGGGCGATATGGACTTTAAGGTCGCCGGCACCAAGGACGGCATCACCGCCATCCAGATGGACATTAAGATCAAGGGCATCGACGAGCCCATCCTGCGCCAGGCCCTCAAGCAGGCCTACGACGGCCGTATGCACATCATGGGCAAGATGATGGAGGTGCTGGACGCGCCCAGGCCCAACCTGTCCAAGTACGCGCCCAAGATCATCGCCTTCACCATCGATCCGGAGAAGATCCGCGAGGTCATCGGCTCCGGCGGAAAGGTGATCAACAAGATCATCGCCGACACCGGCGTGAAGATCGACATCGAGGACGACGGCCGCGTCTTCATCGCCACCCCCGACGAGGAGGCGGCCGCCAAGGCCCGCCGCATCATCGAGGGCATCTGCACCGGCCCGCAGGTGGGCCAGGAGTACACCGGCAAGGTGGTGCGCATCATCCCCATCGGCGCCTTCGTGGAGCTCTTCCCGGGCAAGGACGGCATGATCCACATCTCCAAGCTGGCGCCCCAGCGCATCGAGAAGGTGGAGGACGCCGTGAGCGTGGGCGACGAGCTCACCGTGCGCGTGGCCGCCATCGACAACCAGGGCAGGGTCAACCTGGTGCGCACCGACATCGAGGTGCCCGACAGGCCCCGCAATCCCCTCCCGCCCCGCCGCGACTTCCATCGCGAGGGCGGCGAAGGCCACAGACCGCCCCGCGGCCCCCGCAACGATCGCTAACGCCAAGGGCGGCGGACCTATCTGACGATATCCAGAGCGAGGGGCCGTTTCTCAGCGCAGAAGCGGCCCCCTTTTTCTGCCCCGAAGCCGGGGCCTTGTGGGAGGAATGAATACATTGCAGAGCTTTGACCGGTTGGTGTTGCCCAACGGATTGACCATCGTGGGGGAAAGGATTCCGCACTTTAAGTCCGTTGCCGTGGGCGTGTGGGTGCGGACCGGCTCCGCCGACGAGGCGCCCCTGCGCCAGGGCTATTCCCATTTTGTGGAGCACATGGTGTTCAAGGGCGCCGGCGAGCGGAGCCTCAAGCAGCTGGCCGAGGAGATGGACCTCATCGGCGGCCAGATGAACGCCTTCACCTCCAAGGAGTGCACCTGCTTTTACGCCAAGGTGATGGACGAGCACCTGGATAGGGCCCTGTCCCTGCTGGCAGACCTGACGATGCGCCCCCATTTCCCGGCCGGCGAGCTGGAAAAGGAGAAGGGCGTCGTGTTGGAGGAGATCGCCATGGGCGAGGACATGCCCGAGGACATGGTCCACGAGCAGCTGGCCCTGGCGCTGTTCGGCGATCACCCCTTGGGCGGCAGCATCCTGGGCCCCAAGGAGAACATCGAGGCCGCCAACCGGGAGAGCCTGCTGGCCTTCCTGCGCCAGCGCTACCTGCCCGGCAACGCGGTGCTCTCCGTGGCCGGCCATTACGACTGGCCGGCCCTGACGGAGAAGGTGCGCCGGGCCTTTGAGGGCTGGCAGGGGGCGTACGTCCACAGCCTCTATCCGCCCGTTTCCTACCGCTCGGCCAGGCTGTTTCGCCGCAAGGACACCGAGCAAACCCATGTGTGCCTGGGCTTCCCCTCCCTGGCCATGGACGAGGAGGGCAGCTTCTCCCTGGCCGTGCTCAACAACCTGCTGGGCGGTTCCATGTCCTCCAGGCTGTTCCAGGGCATCCGTGAGGACGCCGGCTTGGCCTACAACGTCTACTCCTACGCCAGCGCCTATGTGGGCGCGGGGGATCTGGTGCTCTACGCCGGCACCAACCCGCGCAGCGCCCAGGAGGTGTCCGACCGCATGGCCGGGGAGGTGAAGCGGCTGCTTCGGCAGGGCGTTCCCGCCGAGGAGTTTGAAAAGTCCAGGGAGCAGATCAAGGGCGTGTACGTCCTGGGCATGGAGGCCACCACGGCCCGCATGAACGCCATGGGCAAGGGCCAGCTGCTCACGGGCAAGCTGCGCAGCCAGGAGGACTACCTGCAAAGGCTCAAGGCCGCAAGCCGGGAGGAGGCCATGGCCCTGGCCGAGCGCATCTTCCGCACGCCTCCGGCGGCCTCGGTGGTCGGGCCGGAAAACATACGCTTCGACGCATGGGAGGAAATCTAGATGGACAAGCTGGAACAGATCTTTTTCATGCAGCAAAGCTTCAACCAGACATTGCGGGACCAAAGGCAGCTGCACGACATCGGGATGGAGGAATGGATCCAGCGCGAGACCCTAGCCATGGTCTCCGAGCTCTCCGAACTGCTGGACGAGGTCAATTTTAAGTGGTGGAAGAACAAGAAACCCGTCAGCGAAACCCGCGTGAAGGAGGAGCTGGTGGACATCCTGCACTTCTTCGTGAGCATGTGCCTGGACGCGGGCATGGACGCCGAGGAGCTGCACCGCATGTATCTGGAAAAGAACAAGGTGAACTTCGACCGCCAGAAGGGGCTGTGGGGCAAGGACTACCAGGCCCCGGCCGCCGACGGGCAGGAGGGATAGACCGCAAAGCCCCTGGGGGACAAACAAAAAGGGGGAGCTTGGCCAAAGGCCAAGCTCCCCCTTCCTTTGCGCTCTTTGGGGCCGGGCGCCTACGGAAAAGGCGCGTCCAGGCGGCCGGGCGCGCCCCGGGCGTCGCTGGGCTAAGGCTCCGCCGCCTCCAACAGCGCCTGCACCCGCTCGGCTGCGCAGCGGATGGATTCGCTCAGCGCGGGGCTCGCCAGGCCCGCGATCTCCACGCCGCAGCGGGAGAGGGGAACCAGAATCTTATGGGCGGGGGAGCGGCCCACCGCCGCCGCGATGGTGGGCGTGATCTCGCCGAGCATGGAATCCGCCAGCACGATCCCCAGGGGACCCAGCAACAGGTCCGCCTTGGCCGACAGCACGAGGGCGGGGTTCTCGCCCGTGGCGCCCTCGTTCGCTCCAGAACGTAGCATTGCCTGCGTGGCGGCCGCGTTGGTGCCCACGGCCCAAATATGGGGCCTTTCGCCGCAAAGCCGGCGCACCGCCTCGATCAGCTGCCTGCCGATGCCGCCGCCCTGACCGTCAATCACCAAGATATTCATCTCCAAACCCCCGTTTCCATGTGACAAACTGCCGTTTCATGGTAACATACGCCCGGCGCCAAGGCAAGCCTGGAAGTTGTTTCCATCCCATAAATCGTGGCAGGAAATGATTGACATACTATATCTAGGGGTATATACTAGGCGACGGACTTAAAAAAGGGGAGAGTGTTCCAGATGCTGAGCACGATTGTGAAGAGGGACGGCAGGCTCGTGCCGTTTGACGAGGACAAGATTGCCCAGGCCATACAGAAGGCCTTCACCGCCACCCATCAGTCCAAGGGCATGGACGTTTGCCAGACGCTGGCCAGGGAGGTGGCCGCCAAGGCCGACCAGACCCTGGGTTCCACCCCTTCCGTGGAGCAGATCCAGGATTTGGTGGAGAGCGCCCTCATTGAGAACGGCTATGTGCGCACCGCAAAAGCGTACATTTTGTATCGTGCCGAGCGCACCCGTTCCCGCGATATGCAGACCCGCCTGATGAAGATCTACGAGGACATCACCTTTTCCAAGGCCGCCGACAGCGACCTCAAGCGCGAAAACGCCAACATCAACGGCGACAGCGCCATGGGCATGATGCTCAAGTACGGCTCCGAGGGCGTCAAGCAGTTCAACGACATGTTCGTGCTCAAGCCCGAACACGCCAAGGCCCATCGGGAGGGAGATATCCACATCCACGACCTGGACTTCCTCACCCTGACCACCACCTGCTGCCAGATCGACCTGCTCAAGCTGTTCAAGGGCGGCTTTGGCACGGGCCATGGCGTGCTGCGCGAGCCCCAGGACATCGCTTCCTACTCGGCCCTGGCCTGCATCGCCATCCAATCCAACCAAAACGACCAGCATGGCGGCCAGTCCATCGTCAACTTCGATTACGGCCTTGCCCCGGGCGTGGCCAAGACCTATGTGCGGCGCTACCGCCAGAACCTGGCCCGGGCCCTGGAGCTGCTGGTGGGCGGCCAGGTGGACTGGGAGCAGCGCGTGGACGAGACCGTCGCCGCCCTGGGCGAGAAGGGCCTCAAGCCCAGCTTGGAACACGACGAGGCCTACCGCAAGGCCGAGGCCGCCCTGCTGCAGGAGTTTGCGGCCACCCAGGACGTGGAGCGCTGCCAGGACTTCGCCCGCGGGCACGCCGCCAAGGAGACCGACCGGGCTACCTTCCAGGCCATGGAGGCCCTCATCCACAACCTGAACACCATGCACTCCCGCGCGGGCGCGCAGATCCCCTTTTCCTCCATCAACTACGGCATGGATACCTCGCCCGAGGGCCGCATGGTCATGCGCAACGTGCTGCTGGCCACCTGGGACGGTCTGGGCGGCGGGGAGACCCCCATCTTTCCCATCCAGATCTTCCGCGTGAAGGAAGGCATCAACTACGAGGAGGGCGAGCCCAACTACGACCTGTTTAAGCTGGCCTGCAAGGTCAGCGCCAAGCGCCTGTTCCCCAACTTTTCCTTCCAGGACGCCCCCTTCAACCTGCAATACTATAAGCCCGGCCATCCGGAGACGGAAATCGCCTACATGGGCTGCCGCACCCGCGTCATCGGCAACAACTTCGACAAGGACCGCCAGATCAGCCCCGGCCGCGGCAACCTGAGCTTCACCTCCATCAACCTGCCCCGCCTGGCCATCCGCGCCAAGGGCGACATCTCTCTGTTCTTCGAGGAGCTGGACCGGCGCATCGACCTGGTGATCGACCAGCTGAACGAGCGCTTTGAGATGATCGCCGGCAAGACCAAGGCCAACTTCCCCTTCCTGATGGGCGAGGGCGTGTGGATCGATTCCGACAAGCTCGGCCCCAACGAGCCCATCCGCGAGGTGCTCAAGCACGGCACCTTCTCCATCGGCTTCATCGGCCTGGCGGAGTGCCTGGTGGCCCTCATCGGCGAGCACCACGGCCAAAGCGAGCGGGCCCAGAACCTCGGCCTGGACATCATCGGCCATATGCGCGCCCGCGTGGACGAGGAGAGCGCCAAGACCGGGCTCAACTACACCCTGCTGGCCACGCCCGCGGAGGGCCTCTCCGGCACCTTCGTGCGCAAGGACAAGGCCCGCTACGGCATCATCCCCGGCGTGACGGACAGGGAGTATTACACCAACTCCTTCCACATCCCCGTGTACTTCCCCATTTCCGCCTTTAAGAAGATCCGCCTGGAGGCTCCCTACCACGAGCTGACCAACGCGGGCCACATCACCTATGTGGAGATGGACGGCGATCCCCTGCAGAACCTGGAGGCCTTTGAGCAGGTGATCCGCTGCATGCACGACGCGGGCGTGGGCTACGGCTCCGTCAACCACCCCGTGGACCGGGACCCCGTCTGCGGCTACAACGGCATCATCGGCGATACCTGTCCCAAGTGCGGCAGGGAGGAGAGCCCGGACGCGCCCTTTGAGCGCATCCGCCGCGTCACCGGCTACCTGGTGGGCACGCTGGCCAGCTTCAACGACGCCAAGCGCGCCGAGGAGCGGGATAGGGTCAAGCACGGCCTGGGGGAGATGTGAGAGCATGCGCTTTAAGCTGGCGGGAATCCAGGAGGATTCCATCGTAGACGGCCCCGGCTTTCGCCTGGCGGTCTTCGTGCAGGGCTGCGATCGAAACTGCCCCGGCTGCCACAATCCCTCCACCCACGACCCGGAGGGCGGCCGCTGGGAGGAGACGGAGAACGTCCTGCGCCGCCTTCGGGAAAATCCCTTGGACAAGGGGCTGACCCTCAGCGGCGGCGAGCCCTTTCTTCAACCGCAACCCCTTGCCTGCCTGGCCAAGGGCGCCAAGGCCCTGGGCAGGCACGTGATGGCCTACACCGGCTTTCTCTTCGAGGAGTTGCTGGAAAGGCCGGACGCCAGGCCCCTGCTGGAGCAGCTGGACCTGCTGGTGGACGGCCCCTATGTGCAGGCGCAGCGCTCCCTGGAGCTGCGCTTCCGCGGATCCGCCAACCAGAGGATTCTGGACGTGCCCGCCTCCCTGCGGGAGGGAAGGGCCGTCTGCCTGCCGGAGGACAGCCTGTAGGCGGGGCGTCCGTTTGGCGGCCATATTGACAGCTGCGGCTTGGCGGCGTATCATCAAAGCGGGCGTTTGCGCAAACGCCCGCTTTTCCTATGGAGGAAAAATAGATCGAGGAGGGTGCGAAGGATGAAGGCTTTGTTCATCGGGGGCACCGGGCTGATCTCCAGCGCGGTGTCGGAAAGGGCGATTCAGAAGGGTTGGGAGCTGACCCTGCTCAATCGGGGCCGCCGGTCTCAATTCGTGCCGGAAGGGGCCCGCGTGATCGAATGCGACATACGGGACGAGGCGGCGCTGCAGGAGAAGCTGGGCAACGAGCGCTTCGACGTGGTGGTGGAGTGGATCGCCTTTAAGCCGGAGCGCGTGGAAAGGGACGTGGAGCTGTTTCAGGGCCGCTGCGGCCAGTACATCCTCATTTCCTCCGGCGCGGCCTATGCCAGGCCCATGCGGCGCTACCTGATCGACGAGTCCCATCCGCTCAACAACCGCTATTGGCAGTACGGCAGGGACAAGCGCATGTGCGAGGACGTATGCATGCGCGCCCACAGGGAGCTGGACTTCCCCATCACCATCGTCCGTCCCTCCCTGACCTATGGCCCCACCCAGATCCCCTTTGCCATGGGCAGCTGGAGCAAGCCCTGGTCCCTGGTGCAGCGCATGCTGGACGGCAAGCCCATCGTCTGCCACGGCGACGGAACCTCCCTTTGGAGCATGACCCACAACACCGACTTTGCCAAGGGCTTCGTCGGGCTGATGGGCAACCGCCAAGCCATCGGCGAGGCCTTCCACATCGTCAGCGACGAGGTGCTTACCTGGGACGAGATCGCCTACACCATCGGCGACGCCGTGGGCGTTCGGCCCAAGATCGTCCACATGAGCGCGGACCAAATCGCCCGCTTCATGCCCGGCGAGCTGGGTGACCTGCTGGGGGACAAGAGCTCCTCGGTGGTGTTCGATTGCAGCAAGATCAAGCGGCTCGTGCCGGAGTTTGTGTGCACCACGCCCTGTGCGGTGGGCGTGCGCCAGTCCGTGGACTACTTCCGGACCCATCCGGAGCTGCAACAGATCGACGAGGAATGGAACCGCAACATCGATGCGCTGATCGCCGCCGACGCGCTGGTTTACCCAAAGGCCTAGCGGACAATTCGGCAAAAGGAGGGCGCCGGAACCCATGGGGTTCCGGCGCCCTTTGCGCCTTGGATGCGCAGGCTCAGGCCTTGTCCTCGATGCCCACGATGTTGATGGCGTGGTCCGCCACGCGCTCCAGGTTGGTGATGATGTTGGTGAACAGTATGCCAGCCACAGGCGTGCAGAGGGACTTGTTCAGCCGTTCGATGTGCCGGTCAGTGAGCAGTTCCTGCATCTCGTCCACCTTGGCCTCCAATGCATAGGCTTTGTCCACGCGGGTTTTGTCGCTGGAGTCAAAGCCGGTGCTGGCCAGGGAGAGGATGTCCTTGACATAACCGTACATCTCCGACAGCTCCGAGATGCCCGCCTCGGAGATGGAGACCTTGTCCTCTTCCCGCTTCATGGCATATTCGAGGATGTTCTCCGCATGATCGCCGATGCGCTCGATGTCGTTGACCACATGGTGCAGGGAACCGACCAGGTTGGCCTCCCGGGGCTGCATCTCGTTTTGGGCGATGCGGATGAGGTACTTGGTGATCTCATCGCTCAGGTAATCCACAAGGCCCTCGTCCTGCTCCAGGGGCGCCTCTACCTCCTTGGAGCCCCCGCCCAGGAAGGCGGTCATCGCCCGATCGATGTTCCGGTAGGCGATGCGCTGCATGCGGTTGATCTCCTTGATGGCCTGCAAGATGGCGGCCGGCGGCGTGCCGAGAACGGAATCGTTCAGGTACTGCACGGACAACGCCTCCTGGGTCTTGTCCACGCCGGGAACCAGACGGGTGGACAGGCGCACCAGCTGGTTGGTGAAGGGGAAGAGCACGGCCACGTTGAGGATGTTGTAGAACATGTGCGCGTTGGCGATCTGGCGCATGGGGTCGTTGGGGGAGAGGGCGGCCACCCACTCCACCATGGGCAGCAGCTGCAACAGCACGTAGAAGAGCACCGCGCCGATGACCTTAATGAGCAAGTTCATCACAGCCGTGCGCACGGCCGTCTTGTTGGTGCCGATGGCGGCCAGCAGACCGGTAACCGTCGTGCCGATGTTTTGGCCAAGAATCACGAACACCGCCGCGTCTAGGCCGATGGTGCCCTGGGCGGCCAGCACCTGCAGGATGCCGACGGAGGCGGAGGAGGACTGGATCAGCGCCGTCACGGCCACGCCCACCAGGATGCCGAGCACCGGGTTGGAGAACTGGCTCATGAAGGCGGCCACCTCGGGCATGTCCTTCAGCGGCGCCATGGCGTCGCTCATCAGATCCAGCCCCACGAACAGCATGCCAAAGCCCATCACCACGCCGCCGATCTGGCGTAGGGAGGTCTTTTTGATAAACATGTACATGGCCGCGCCAATGAGCAGGATGACAGGGGCCACGTCGCTGAGCTTAAAGGCGATCAGTTGGGCGGTGATGGTGGTGCCGATGTTGGCTCCCAGCAGCACGCCGCAAGCCTGGTACATATTCATCAGGCCGGCGTTGACAAAGCCGATCACCATCACCGAGGTGGCGGAAGAACTTTGGATGAGCATGGTGAAGACCAGCCCCACCAGCAGGCCGAGAAAGCGGTTGCGGGTTAAAACTTCCAGAAGGTTGCGCAGGCTCTTGCCTGCGGCGCGCTCCAATTCGTCGCCCATGAACTTCATGCCGTACAGAAAAAGCCCAAGCCCACCTGCGAGAGTAAAAAAGTTTTGCCAACCCATGGCGACAGCTCCTCCTCGGGTGTTTGTTTTGTGCTATTACTTTTTATTATACGGGTATAAAGCGATGGAATAATGTCGAATTGCTGGAAAATAGGTTATTTAATGGTTAAAATATGCGGACTGACCGAGCAGGGAGGCAAAGCCGTTTTGCCGCAGGGCCTCGTAGAGCACCACGGCGACGGAATTGCCCAGATTCAGCGAGCGCAGGCCGTCGCGCATGGGGATGCGGATGCAGCGGTCCAGGTTTTTGCGCAGCAGCTCCTCGGGCAGGCCCTTTGTCTCCTTGCCGAAGACCAAAAAGGCGTCGGGCGGGTAGCGAACGGAGGTGTAGCAGCGCTGGGCCTTGGTGGTGGCGTAGAAATAGCTGGCGGAGGGGTAGAGCGCCTGCAGCTCTGCAAAGCTCTGGTGCTCCTGCAGGTCCACCAGGGACCAATAATCCAAGCCCGCGCGGCGGACATGCTTTTCGTCGATGGAAAAGCCCAAGGGATGCACCAGGTGCAGCGTGGCGCCCGTCGCCGCGCAGGTTCTTGCGATGTTGCCCGTGTTTTGAGGAATCTCCGGCTCAACCAATACGATGTGCATGAAAACCATCCGCCTTTTTACAAGTTCGGGGCTTTGAAAAAGCCCAAGCTAAAAGAAGTTGCGGCCAAAGCCATACACCACCCACACGGCGAGCAGCGCAAGCACCCAGGGCGCCGACAGGCGCAGCCTGGGCAGGCGCCAAGGCACGCCGCAGAGGGGAAGGAGCTCCGTCAGGGCCAGATAGCCCGCAAAGGGGAGCACAAACAAAAAGGGGTTTTCGCGGAAAACCCCTTGTAGGTCCAGGTGCAGCAGACAATACAGCGCCCGCGTCATTCCGCAGCCCGGGCACCGCAGGCCCGTGAGCTGGTAGATGGGGCAGATGGTCACCGTCTGCTCATAGGGACTATGAAAATAAAGATAGACGAGCGCCCCTATGCCTAGGGCGCCGAGGACGCATAGGGCTAGGGGCAAGAGCCTTGTCTTCATGGCGTTTTAGTTCAGGTCGTACAGGATCTCTTCCAAATAGCCGTTGAGCATGCCTGTGGAGAAGGAGATGATGCTGAGCACCAGGGCCAGCAGCACAAGGCCCAAGGTCACGAAGAAAAGCACCTTGGCGGTCTTGGCCTTCTGGGCGGCCTCGTCGTACTTGCCGGCGCTCAGGGCGCTCTTGACCTGGGAAGAGAATACGATGCCGATGATGCCGGTGACGAGGGACGGGCAGGCGCAGCACAACAGGGCCAGCACGGACAGGATGATGTTGCCGACCAGGTAGTCGTTAATGCCGGAGCCCTGGGCGGGCGCGCCCTGCACGGCGTTGTTATAGCTGTTGCCCTGGGATTGGCTGGGGTCGGCGTAGGGCTGGCTGTAGCTCGGCTGGCCGGCCTGGGCCGAAGGCTCTACCTTTGCGCCGCAATGCTCGCAGAAGCGGTCGTCGTCGCGCAGATTGGCTCCACAGCTTTTACAGATCATGGGGTCTTCCTCCTCGTTCGTCTTGTGCGCATTCAAGCACGTATTTTTCCACGGCGTAACCGACGCCGGAGCGGTCGTTGTCCAGGGTCACGGCGCGGGAAGCGGCCTTGATCTCCTCCGTGGCGTTGCCCATGGCGACGGGGAAGCCCGCCACGCGGAACATGCTCAGGTCGTTTTGGTTGTCGCCGAGCACCATCACGCTCTCCAGGGGGATTTGCAGCTTTTCCGCCAGCGCGGCCACGCCGCCGCCCTTGTCCGCGCCGGGCGCCATGAGCTCCTCGTTGTCCCACCAGGAGCTGGCCATGGTCAGCGATAAGCCCGCC
>CALWRM010000027.1 GCA_944383925.1 uncultured Clostridia bacterium | reverse complement strand
CCAGCAACTCCACCAGCTCCCAGGTGATGGGCCAGCTCAAGCATGGCGACACGGTGACCATCCTGGGCGAGAGCGCCGGCTGGTATAAGATCCAATACGGCGCGACGGTGGCCTATGTGTCCATGGGTTATATCACGGACGTGAACACCACCACCACCGGCGGGTCCGGTACCACCGGAGGGTCCGGTACCACCGGAGGGTCCGGTACCGGCGATGGGTCCGGCGCCACCGGAGGGACCAACACGCCCACCGACGGCGTGCTCGGCGGATTGACGGAGGCGGACATTCCCGAAGGCGGCGTGCGCGGCAGCGTCAAGATCAGCGACGGCACCACGCTGACCATCTACTCCGACACGGATAAGGCCACAGCCCTGGGGTACCTGAACAACGGCAGCGGCGTGACGGTCATCGGCGTTCTGAACGACATGTACTTCATCCGCGCCGACGCAGGCACGAAGGGTTTCGTGTATAAGAACTACATCCTCACCGCCACGGGCTCCGGTACTACCGGCGGGTCCGGTACCACCGGCGGGTCGGATAGTTCCAGCGGCACCAACTTTGCCCAGGGCACGATTAAGCTGTCCTCCACGTCCTCCTCGCTGCGGCTGCGCAAGGAGCCCAGCACCAGCTCCGCCATCGTGACCACCATGCCCCACGGCGCCTCCGTGGAGATCATGGGTTCCAGCGGGGATTGGTACAACATCATCTACCAGGATTACAAGGGCTACGTCATGAAGTCCTACGTGACCGTGACCAGCGGCAGCGTGAATTCCGGCAACAGCGGCGGCAGCAACGATAACAGCGGAAGCTCCGGTTCCACGAGCGGGACCACGGTCTATATCGCCAGCGTCAAGCTGTCCTCAGCCGATAGCAGCCTCAATGTGCGCTCGGGCCCCGGATCCTCCTACGCGGCCATCGGCAGCTTTAAGCACGGCGAGACGGTGTATGTCATCGCCTCCAACGGCGACTGGTATAAGCTGGTCTATGGCGACACCACCGGCTATGTGCTCAAGAGCTATATCCGCCTGACGGGCGAAACCGGGGTGCTCGGAAGCGACGGGACGGTGAGCGAAAACACCGGCAGCGGCGGGTCCAGCTCGAACTCCAGCTCCGGCTCGACCAGCTCGGCCATCGTGGGCAAGAGCGGCTACATCCAGCTTTCCTCCGATTCTTCCAGCCTGAATGTGCGCACCGGCGCGGGCACAGATTACGCCGTAGCCTTCACGGTCAAGAGCGGAACGAAGCTGACCGTTCTGAGCGATTACGGCAGCTGGTATGGCGTGGAGATCTCGGGCAAGACCGGCTATGTAAGCGCCCAATACGTGAAGCTGGACAGCAGCGACTCTTCTGGATCCAGCTCCTCCAGCCAGTCCACCGCCACCACCACGACCGCGGTGAACCTGCGCTCCATCGGATCCACCTCCGGCGAAAAGCTGGGCACCTATTCCAAGGGCACCACGGTGACCGTTCTGGAAAAGGGCGACAGCTGGTCCAAGGTGCAGGTGGGCACCAAGACGGGCTACATGAAGAACAGCTACCTCTCCTTCTCGTAAGAGGAGATCCGGCAAGCACGAGGGCTGCCATTCCCACATAACGGGGAAGGCAGCCCTTTTTCATGCGGCTTTGGGCAAACAAGACCTGCCCGCGCGCGCAAGGCGCCAAACAGGAACGCAGGGCCAAAAGAGCAAGGGGGACCGGACGATATCCGGTCCCCCTTGGGGAAGAGAGGGCTTGCGCGCCCGTTGCGAAGGTTTGCGGGCGCTCCTGCTACCATTTGGACGGCGTGAAGGGGCAATGCTGGACCGCCTTGGCGGCGCGGGCTTCCACAAAGCAGCCGCACTTGACGCACATGCCGGACAGCAGGCAGTCGCAGCTCTTGCAGACCGCCAGGCGAGAGCGCACCAACTCCGCAGGGGCGCGCAGCTCTTCCGGCAGCGAATCCACGTAGGCCTTCACGCTCCGATACACCGTTTGGCCGTCGATCTCGCTGAGCAGACAGCGGGGACAGGGCGGCAGCAGGCTCACGGCTCCAGGGTGAAGGCGACGATGCCGCAGGCGGGAAGGGTGAAGCGGAGGCGGTCGCCCTCCAGGGAGAAGTCGGTGAAGTCCACGGGCCGCACCCGCTCCTTATCCTCGAAGCTGTTGAAGGCGTTGAAGGGGGCATGGAGCAGGCTGGCCTTGGCGGCGCTGGCCCGGAAGCCAACCAGGCTTGCGCTAACCTGGGCAGGGGCGTCCGCGGACAGGTTGGCCATGGTCAAGGTGATGCGGCCGGATTCGTCCATGGAGGCGGATTCGCTCAGCTGCGCGAAGCTGTCCTCGCCCTGGCCGACCCGATCCGTTTCCAGGCTGGTGCCCAGCAGCGTGCCGTCCTGGTGGGGCTTGAACAGACGGAAAACATGGTAGGTGGGGGTGAGCAGCATCTCCGCTCCGTCCGTTAGGATGACGGATTGCAGCACGTTCACCGTCTGGGCCAGGTTGGCCATGCGCACCCGGTCGGAATGGTGGTTGAACAGGTTGAGCGTCAACGCGGCCAGCGCGGCGTCGCGCATGCTGTTTTGCTGGTAGAGGAAGCCGGGGTTGGTGCCGGGCTCCACGTCGTACCAAGCGCCCCATTCGTCCACCACCAGGGCCACCCGCTTGGCTGGGTCGTAGCTATCCATGATGGCGCCGTGGCGCGTCAGCAGCTCTTCCATGTAGAGGCCTTTTTTCAGCGTGCGGTACCAGGCGGCCTTGTCAAAGCCCGTGGCCGGCCCCTTTTGCTTCCAATCGCCGGGCACGGTGTAGTAATGCAGGGAGAGCCCGTCCATGTATTGGCCTGCGCGCTCCATCAACACGCGCGTCCAGGTATAATCGTCCGCGTTGGGGCCGCAGGCCACGCGGAAAAGGCGATTGTCGCCATAATTGCGGGCATAGGTCTGATAGCGGCGGAACTCATCCGCGTAGTATTCGGGCCGCATGTTGCCGCCGCAGCCCCAGTTTTCGTTGCCGACGGCAAAATACTTCACGCGCCAGGGCTCCTGCCGGCCGTTGGCCTTGCGCCAATCGGCCATGGGGGAGACGCCGTCAAAGGTCATGTACTCCACCCATTCGCTCATCTCCTGCACGGTGCCGCTGCCCACGTTGCCGTTGATGTAGGGCTCGCAACCCAGCTGCTGGCAGAGATCCAGGAACTCATGGGTGCCAAAGCTGTTGTCCTCCAGCACGCCGCCCCAGTGGGTGTTGATCATCTTCTTGCGGTTTTCCTTTTTGCCGACGCCGTCCTTCCAGTGGTACTCGTCCGCAAAGCAGCCGCCCGGCCAGCGCAGCACGGGAATGCCCATGTCGCGCAGGGCCTCCACCACGTCCTTGCGCAGGCCGCGAACGTTGGGGATGGGCGAATCCTCGCCCACATACAGGCCTTCGTAAATGCAGCGGCCCAAATGCTCCGAAAAATGGCCGTAGATCTCCTTGCTGATGTGGCTTCGCTTGTCCAATGCGTTGATGACGTAGTTGTTCACGGGCAACCCTCCTTGCGCTTTGGAAGTCTATACCAAAGAATACCATGCGGCGCAAAGGCCTGTCAATCGCCGCTAGACAGGCCTAACGGTTCTTGATGGCCACCAGGGAAAGCTGATCGGCCACGTCCTCGCAGCCGTCCAGAATCTGCTCCAGGGTGCCGAAGATGTGCTCCCATTTGAGGATGTGCAGGGCGCTGGGCGCCGGGGCGGTGTACAGCTTGCGCAGGGCGTTCTTATACACCAGATCCCCCTCGGCCTCGATGCGGTTGACCTCGATGATCCTTTCGTCCAGCGTATGGGGATCCTTGTAGGTCTCAAAGGCCTGCACGGCCTCGTGCAGCGCGTCGACGGAGGAGAGGGCCAGGCGCGTCATGGAGAAGACGTCCTCCTCCAAGGTCCTAACGCTATAGACATGGAAGGAGGAGGCGCTATCCTCGATGGCGTCGGTGATGGAGTCGATGCCGTTGGCGATGCCGATGAGGTCTTCCCGGTCGATGGGGGTGATGAAGGCCGCGTTTACCTGGGCGGAGAGGCTGTGCAGCAGCTTGTCGCAGCGATGTTCCACGTCGTGGATGGCCTCCGCCTTTTCGGAAACGTCCCTGTAGTCATCCACCAATTCCACCAGCAGCTTGGCCGCCTGGCTCGCGCAGCCGGTCATTTCGGCAAGCAAATGAAAATAATTGGGTTCCTTGTTCCTACCAAAGGCCATGTTCTTTCCTCCTTATGGTCGTTAAAACAGGCGCATAAACAGCTTTGCCATCAGATAACCGATCAGCCCGCAGCCGGGGAAGGTGAGCACCCAAGCCCAAACCATTTCCGAGACGACGCTCCAGTCCACGCTCTTGGCCCTGCGCGCCGCGCCCACCCCCATGATGGCGGTGGTCTTGACGTGGGTGGTGGAAACGGGAAGGCCAAAGAGCGAGGCCGCCAGCAAGCTGATGCCGGCCGCCAAATCCGAGGCAAAGCCCTGGTACTTTTGCAGCTTCACCATGTCCATGCCGACGGTCTTGATGATTTTCTGGCCGCCGAGCAGGGTGCCAAGCCCCATCATCAAGGAGCAGAGCAGCATCACCCACAGGGGAATGTCGAAGGACCCGGCCGCGTTTCTTTGGGCCATGCCGTTGAGAAACAGCGCCAACATGAACACGCCCATAAACTTCTGACCATCCTGGGCGCCGTGCAAAAAGGCCATCAGCGCGGCGGAGCCCAGCTGCCCTTTCTGGAAAAAGACCTCCGCCCTCTGGCGGTTGGCGTTGGAGAAAAGGCGCTGGATCACCAGGGCGATGCTATACCCACCGCCAAGGCCCAAGACGGTGGAGAGCACAAGTCCCACCAGTACCTTGGACCATTGGGCCATGTTCACGGCCTCCAAACCGCCCATGGCCAGTGCGGCCCCCGTCAGGCCAGCGATCAGCGCATGGCTCTCGGAGGTTGGGATGCCGAAAAACCAGGCGGCCGTGGCCCAGACCACGATGGCCACCATGGCGGCGGTCAGGCCGATGAGGGCCTGGTTGCCCGCCTGGCCAAAGCTCACCATCTGGGAGATGGTTTCGGCCACCTGCGCGTTGATCGCGGTCATGAGAAAGACGCCAAGAAAGTTGCACACCACAGCCAGGTAGATGGCCGGGCGCGGGCGTATGGCGCGCGTGGCCACGGCGGTGCCGATGGCGTTGGGCGCGTCCGTCCATCCGTTGACAAACACCACCGCCAGCACCAAGAGAACGCTGACGGCAAAGGCAAAACTCATATCGCCCCTCCTTTCTGAATAGAGGTCATGCCGGGCGCGGGAAAGAGCCGCGCGCCCGGCATGCAGACCCATCTAGAACAGGGAACAGGCCACAAACAGCACGGCCGCCAGGGAGGAAACCAGGGAAACCACGGTCACCTGGGTGTTGATGGAGGGACCGGCCGTATCCTTGAAGGGATCGCCCACCGTATCGCCGATGACGGCCGCCTTGTGGGCGTCGGAGCCCTTGCCGCCGCAGTGGCCGGCTTCGATGTATTTCTTTGCGTTGTCCCACAGGCCGCCGGCGTTGCTCATCATCATGGCGATGAGTAGCCCGCAGAGAATGTTGCCCATCAGGAAGCCGCCAACGGCCTGCACGCCGCCGATGAAGCCGGTGAGCAGCGTGGCCAGGATGGCCATGAGGCCGGCGGGGATCAGCTCCTTGAGCGCGCCGAGGGTGGCGATATCGATGCAGCGGTTATAGTCCGGAAGCACGCCGTCCTTTCCCTCTCGCAGGCCGGGAATGGTGTTAAACTGGTTGTGGATCTCCCGGACCATCAGCTGGGAGTTGCGGTCAACCCCCCGGATGAGCATGGCGGAAAAGGCCGCGGGAATCACAGCGCCCACCAGCGCCCCGAAGAAGACCAGGGGATCCATCAGGTTCAAGGTCACAGCTGCGCCGGTGATGCCCTCTACGATTTCGCAGAAAGCGGCCAACAGGGCGATGACCGTCAGGCCGGCCGCACCGATGGCAAAGCCCTTGGTGATGGCCTTGACGGTGTTGCCGGCGGAATCCAACTCGTCGGTGATGGCCAAAACTTCATCGCCGAGCCCGCCCATTTCCGCAACGCCGCGGGCGTTGTCCACAATGGGTCCATAAGCGTCGTTGGAAACGATCATGCCGACGATGGAGAGCATGCCGATGGCGGCCACGGAGATGCCGAACACGGCATAATCCCCGCCGAGGGGTTCGCAAAGCTTGTAGGAGCACAGGGCGGCCAGACCGATGCCGATCAGCGCGGGCATGGACGAAAGCAGGCCGTAGCTCATGCCGGAAAGGATGGTGAAGGCGGGGCCGGATTTGCAGGCTTCGGCCACGTTCTTCACGGGCTTTTTGCCATCGCCCGTGAAGTAATCCGAGGTCAGCCCGATGATCACGCCCACCACCAGGCCGATCATGGTCGCCCCCCAAAGGCGCAGTTCAAAGCGGAAGAGTAGGCTAGCAAGCAGGGTCAGCACGGCAAAAACACCGCAGGTGAGGTAGGTGCCGCGGTTCAGGGCAGCGCTGGGATTGCCGGACTTGCCAACCTTGGCACAGAGCACGCCGACGATGGAGGCCAGCAAGCCCAGGGCGCTGTAGCAGAAAAGCAGCTCGATTTGGCCAAGGGGGATGGCGATGACCATGGCGGCGGCCAAGGCGGCCACGTTGGAATCGAACAGGTCTGCGCCCATGCCGGCAACATCGCCCACGTTGTCGCCCACGTTGTCCGCGATGACGGCCGGATTGCGGGGATCGTCCTCGGGGATACCCAGCTCCACCTTGCCGGTGAGGTCCGCTGCGATATCCGCCGTCTTGGTGAAGATGCCGCCGCCCGCCTTGGCAAAGAGGGCCAGCGAGCTGGCGCCAAAGCTAAAGGCCAGCACCACATCGGTGTTTTGGGTGAGCAGATACAGGAGGGAAGCGCCCAGCAGGCAGGTGCCCACCACAGCCATGCCCATCACAGCGCCCCCGCGGAAGCCCGCCATGAAGGAGGGCGCCAGACCATGCCGGGCGGCGGAGGCGGCCTTGAGGTTGGCGATGGTGGCGATGGAGATGCCGATATAGCCTGCCAGGCCGGAGAGGGCGGAACCCAACAGATAGGCGCCCACCATAGAAAGGTTATCCAGCGCAGATTCCGCCTGCCAAATGGGCTTGGGGAAGAACAGGAAGATCAACACGCAGACCACGGCGGCAAACACAGCCAACACCCGATATTCCCGACGCAAAAAGGCGAAAGCGCCTTGGCGGATCAGGGCGCCCACCCGCTCCAAGGTATGGTTGGCCGTGGGCAGCTTGGTCACCCAGGCATAGAAATAGGCGGCGACGCCAAAGGAAAGTAGGGAAACGAAGATGGAAACGATGGCCCAAACCATCATATGACCCCCTTTGATTCGTAATTTGGGTACGAAAAAAAACGCCTACCCGTTTCCGGGCGGCGGCCTGGAAAGCCGCCGGACCTAAAGCGAGGGCGTCTTAAGGCAGGGAGGCGCGTGTCCCCCCACATGGACGGACAGGGGCGCTTGACCATTGGCAAGGCACCCGTTCAACCGAAGGTTGCGGGCAAAGGGATGGCGAAGCGCTCCGTAGGCGCGCAAGCCGGGCAGCGCCAGGAAGAAGAGGATGCAGCAAAGCGCCCGCGCCTGGTTCTGGACAGAGCCGCCCGCGCGGGGATGCAAGAGGACCAGCAGCTGAGACTGCAGGGGAAGCACCCGGTCCGGCGGTTGGGGCAGCCGGTCAAAGGAGGCGCTCAAGCCCGGCAGCGGATCGGGCAGGGCCAACTGCACGCAGGGCAGCAAACCAAGGCAGAGGCAGAGGACAAGGAGGAGAAAAAGGGCCGCATATCCGGTCCGCCTAAGCCGGCCGCTACGCATGGCCATCACCTCCCAACGCAAAAACTGCCAATCCTCTCCTTATACAGTATAGGGGAAAAGATCGCGCGCTGTCAACGTCTTTCGAGATTCTTCGCGCCCCGTGGCAGACGGACGGACAAATATCCCCCAGCCTTCGCCAACGAACGCACAAAAGCCAAGCGGCCCTGAAGGACCGCTTGGCGAAAGTGGCTGTAAGAAGAATAGGGGAAAGGGATCGGCCTAAATGGCGGTCATGGCCTTGCCGCCGCATACGGGCAGGAAGGCGCCGGTGATGAAGGAGGCCAGGTCGCTGCAAAGGAAGGCGACGGCGTTGGCGATTTCCTGGTCAGTGCCCCGGCGGCCCAGGGGGACCTGCGGCAGGTAATGGGTCATGTCGTCCAGCCCGTTCTCCCTCTCACGCTCGGAGATGGTCCAGCCGGGGGCCACCTGGTTGACGGTTACGCCGCTGGGCCCCAGCTCCCTGGCCAGGCAGCGGAGCACGCCGTCCTGGCCGCGCTTGGCGCTGGCATAGGCGGACTGGGTGGGGAAGCACTCGATGGCGCACTCGGTGTTGGTGGCCACGATGCGGCCGTATTTCTGGGCTACCATGTGCGGCGCGAAGGCCTTGGCCATGAGCACGTTTTGCATCACGCAGGAACGGAACTGATCCAGATAGTCCGCGCTGTCCTGCTGCAAAACGGTGGTCCAGCGGTACTGGGACACCGCGTTGTTCACCACGATGTCCGGCAGGCCGAAGCCGCCGGCCAGTAGGTCGCGCATGGCGTAGACGCTCTCCTCGCTCGCAAAATCCGCCTGCACCGCCACGGACTTGCGGCCCATGGCCTGAATTTCCCGCGACACCTTTTGCGCCTGGGCCTCGTTGTGAAAGTAGTGCACCGCCACATCCGCGCCGCATTGGGCCAGGGTCTTGGCCATGGTGCGGCCCAGTTGGCCGCTGGCGCCCGTAACCAGGGCGCGCTTGCCGCTAAGATCGATGGTGAGCATGCAACATCCTCCTCGCCAGGCTGCGCTCACAGCCTTTCCCTACAGTATAGCATCGATGCGCTTGTCGCAAAAGCCTTTTTCCTGTATGATAGAGGAGGAAGGGGAAGACCCCCTTTGGCATTTATGAAAATGTAGATGGATCTTGCATATAGGAGGTTATTCTGGCAGATGAAAAGGCTATTGTGTTTGCTCTTGGGCCTGTGTTGCTTGAGCGGCTGCATGGCCGTGCCCGCGTCCGCACCGACGGAAACGCCGCTGTCCGGCATTCCCGGCTACTATTCCCTGGCCCAGCGGGTCGAGGGGGGCCGGAGCGTTCAAGCCGGCCTGGACAGCGTCTCCGTCTTGCAGCGCCAGGAGGAAACCATCTTGACGCTCGCCTTTTCCGGCGAGGAGGGCGTTCCCGCCTACAGCGTGACGGGTCTGGAAAACCCGTCCAGGCTTTGCCTGGAAATGGAGCTGAGCGGCAGGGACTTTGCAGGCCAGGAGGTTCCGGAGACGGGCCTGTTCAGCGGATTGTTCTACGAGGCCGAGGGCGAGAGCGTCCGGCTTTATCTGCAGTTTCGCGGCAACATCGGCTACAAGCTGGCGGAAGATGGGCAGAATCTGGTGGTAACCGTGCGCGCCGACGACATGACGGCCGGCCAAGCCTACTATCTGCGCCTGCCCTATGAAGAGTCGGTGGCCCTGCTGGCTTCGGAGAAGGGGCTCACGCCCGCGCTGAGCGAGGACGCGGTCACCCTTACCTACATTTCCGCCCCCTATGCCAGCCTGGAGGAGGTGGAGGCGGCGCGGCTGGAGCTGGAGGAAAGCTTGGCCCAGGCCGGCTCCGACGCCACCCCCCAGATTTCCGCCATGGCCAACGGCGCCGCGCCCGAGGTTCTGCAAGCCATCTCCAGGCAGGCGCTCAACACCCTGGGCGCCTTGAGGCTGGAGGACGGCAGCGTGCAGGAGGCGGAGGTGTTCGCCCTGGACGCCCGCTTCCTTTGCTGGATGCCAGACGGCGTTTCCGCCGTGGTGGCCAGGCCGCTGGAAGGCGAGGAGGCAGGGGAAGAGGTTTGGATCTACAGCCTGGAAGGCCAGCGGGAAAAGCTGTTTGAAGGCGAGTTTTCCTCCCTGCAAAAGGCCGCCGTTACCGCCGACGGTAGGTATCTGGCCCTGGTGGAACAGCTCAGCGGCGCGCGCATGGTCTGTGTCTATGACCGTCAGCAGGGCGGCTTGGAGCTGCTGTCCGCCCAGGGCTTTGGAGACTATACCTCCGATATCGCCTGGTCAGCGGAGAACAAGCTGTACGCCATGACCGGAAACGACGTCATGCAGCTCATGGTGTACGATCCCAGCCTTTCCGGCAGCGAGCAGTCGGCCGTTCGCGCCGTGGAGGAAAGAGAGGGCACCTATGGCACGCTGGGCTGCGCCGGGGGATGGGTGTACTTCAGCGATGAGTTTGGCGATATCCTCCGCGTCAACCCCGAAACCACCACCCGCGAGCTGTTTACGCCGGGCGACGGCTTCCAGCTGTCCAACGACGGGCAGTTCATGGCCGTTACCATGTATATCGACAACGAGGATGGCAGCGTGACCAGCTATCTGTCCGTGAAGTCCATTCAGGGGCAGGAACAGGCCCAGGTGGAGATGGGCTCCCAGCTTTGGAACATGTGCTGGGACAAGGACTCCAAGACGCTCTACTACCTCTTGGCCAATCCCGGCGATCCGGACTATCCCTCCAGCCTGTACGCCTTTGACATCGAGGGAGGACAAAGCCGCAAGCTGGGCGATCTGGCCGCCAAGACCGCCTTTACCGGGACCAAGGCCGGCGAGCTGATTTTGCTGGCCTATCTGGATCAGGACGGTAGCTACCGTCCGGTCTGCTATAGCTTGGACCTCAACGGCTTGGCCTAGCGCACCTTTGGAGAAAAGAGAATAAATGAACGGGAGCGCGACCACTCGGGTGCGCTCCCGTTTTAAGGATCAAAGGATTGGAAACAAAGGGGGAGAAGAGGTCGCTAGAACTTGGACTTTAGGAAGGAGACGGCCTTGGCGATGTCGCCGACGGGATCCGGCCCCACCTCGCGCTCGATGGTGAGGAAGCCGCAGTAATCGATCTCGTGCAGGGCCTTGAGGTAGTTGTCCCAATCCACATCGCCCTCGCCCAGCGGGGTTTCGATGAAGTAATCCTCCAGGCGGAAGTCCTCGATGCCGCCTTCGGCGAAGAAGCCGTAGACCTTTTCCGGGTCGCGGTACTTGGTCATGCGGCCGTCCTTGGCGTGGGTGTGCACGATATAGGGGGCGAGGGTGTAGACCGCCTGAACGGGATCGTCCCCGGCGACCATGGTGAGGTTGGCGGGGTCCAGGTTGACGCACATGCCCCTGCAACCCAGGTCGTCCAGGAAGGCGCGCAGGGTTTTGGCCTTTTCCGGGCCGGTCTCAATGGCGAATTTGCAGCCAAGCTCCTGGCCGAAAAGCCCCAACTCCCGGCAGGCCCTGGCCATGATGTCGTAGCGAGGATCCGAACGGTCTTCCGGCACCACGCCAATGTGGGTGGTGACCACGTGGCAGTCCAGGGCGAGGGCCAGCTTCATCACGTCCTTGGACTTTTCGATCTTCCAGCCGTTGTCCTCCTCCTTGGCAAAGCCATGTCCGCCGTAATCCGCGCAGAGGGCACTGACGCACAGCCCAAGGCTGTGGATGTGCTCGCGCAGTTCCCGACGCGCGAAGCAGTCGAGGTTTTCCGGGGCCATCTCGCCCTTGGTGGCGTAGAGCTGTACGCCCTGGGCGCCCAACTCCATGGCTTTTTGAAGCCCCTCCCGAAGGGGGAGACGGAGACCGTCCGCCATGATGCCGATGGGGAATTTCATATGGTGAATCCTCCTTATGTATGGGTTAGGGAGGCTGCTTGCCACCCGCTGCAGGCTATTCTTGGGCGCTGCCGTCCATTTGGGCCAGCTTCTGCACCCGGCGGCGGAACTCCTCGGAGTCGTTGAAGCGCGCGGACAGGAAGCGCTCGATCAGCTCCAGGGCCACGGTATGGCCGATGATCTGCCCGCCTAAGGCGATCACCTGCACGTCGTCATGCTCCACGCATTGGTGGGCGGTGTATAGATCGTGGCAAACGCTGGCGCGAATGCCGGGCACCTTGTTGCAGGCGATGGCCGCGCCGACGCCTGTGCCGCAGAACATGATGCCCCGCTCGGCCTGGCCGGAGAGAATGGCGTGGCAGATCTTGCGGGCAATGTCCGGAAAGTCCACGGGTTCGGGCGTGTAGCTGCCAAAGTCGAGGATTTCGTGGCCCATTTCCTCCAAGGGCTTGAGTAATTGCTGCTTGAGGGCGAAACCCGCGTGGTCGCCCCCCACCGCGATGCGCATGAACCATTCCCCCATTCCATATTTTTGTATGCGCCTCCCTGGCGCGCCCTTGCTGAAGGCTGCGCCAGGGCCGCCTAGAGCCGGATCTCGCGTCCGAGGGCGGACGAATCGTACAAGGCCTGCATCATCTGCGCGGTGATGAGCACCTCGCTGGCGTTGGAGCGTATCCTCTCGCCGGTCTTGGCGCAGGCAAGGAAGGCGTCCAGCTCATCGTAAAACATGTCGTTTTTCGGATAGTCCGGGGTTTGACGGAAGAGCTTTCCGTCCTTGGCGCCGCTGATGGTGAAGCCGCCGCCATAGGTGAGGCGGATGCCGGCCTTGGTGCCGAGGAATTCGATGAAGCGGCTGTCGTCGTCGGGCACGTTCTGCGCCCAGGCGCCGTTGAGGCTGATGGTGGCCTTATCGGTGCGGATCAGGCCCGTGACGAACTCCTCCACGTCGTACACGCCTTCAAAATCCGGGGGCCCGGCCCACATGTCCTCGTACACATACTCGCGCATGGGGCTGCCAAGCTTGCTATAGGTCTGGCCGCTGACGCTCAGCACGCGCTTGGCGCCGATGCAGTAGTTGATCAGGTCCAGGTAATGCACGCCCCAGTCGATCAACACGCCGCCGCCGGCCATGTCCTTGGTGGTGAAGGGACCGCCCAGGCCCGGAATGGAGCGATAGGCGCGGAAGGAACAATAGACGTGGTACACCTCGCCCAGCTCTCCGCTCTCGATGCGGCGCTTCACCTCGTTGACGGCGCCGTTGAAGCGGTTGACCACGCCGATGTTGAGCACGCGGCCGAGGCTCTCGGCTTCCTTTGCCATCTGCTCGGCCAGCGCATAGCTCACAGAGGCGGGCTTTTCGCACAACACCTGCTTGCCCGCCCGCAGGCAATCGATGGAGATGGGCGCGTGCAGGTAATTGGGAACGCAGACGGAAACCGCCTCCACGCTGGGGTCGGACAGCATATCGTGATAATCCGTCAGGGCCACGGTCTCTTCCGTGCCGAAACGCTCCTTGAGGGCTTTGGCGCGTTCGGGAAGAATGTCCACGCAGTAGGCCAGCTGGGCGTTGGGGTTTTTCTGGTAGCTGGGGCCGTGGGCGGAGTTGGCGATGGTTCCGCAGCCGATGATGGCAACCCTGGTCATGGCAAAACCTCCGATCTTTCGTGCAGGAGCCTTAGGAAAGCCCGAGCAGCTTCCCAAAGGCGGTCGTGATCTTTTCAAGGGTCTGGATGCTCTCGTTGAGGCCGTCGAAGTCCACGGTACTCAGGCTGTCCAGCGTCTCCTGGGCCCGGCTCATCACCTGGGCCAGCTGCTTGGAGCTATCCCCCACCAGGGACGTGCCGTCCTGCACCAGGGTGGTGCTCTCGGCGATGAGGGCGTCCACACCGGCCATGGTCTGGCTGATGTTTAGCTCGTAAACGGTGTTTTGCAGCTGCATCGCGGTGGCCTGAACGCTGGTCACCAGGCCGCTGAAGCGGTTGAGCAGGGGAATCGCCTGGAACAAGACCACGGCGATCAGGCAGGTCAGGAACACGGCCAGTCCGGTGCGGATGCGCTGGTGCAGCAGGCTCTTGCGCAGCAGGGCCTCCTGGCGCTTGACGCTGGCCGATACCTCCGTGGTGAGTAGCAGGGGAAAGGGGAGGGACGGGTCCTGCGGCCCCTCCGCGCCTTGAACGGGCTGCGCTTCTTGTGATTCCTGAGGTGGCGTCTGCGGTGGAACCTGCGCAGGTTCCTCCTCCTGCGCCGGGTTGTGGTTGGGGGTTTCGCTCATGCCGCGTCGTCTCCTTCCCGTTGCCGTTTTTCGGCCAGCAGCAGATCTACCATGCGCCCGTAGGAGCGCACGCCGTCGCTTTGGCCGTTGAATTTCAGATATCCGTCGTTGACGCGCTCCTGGATCTCCGCGGCCTCCCCGTCGTAGGGGGCCCAGTTGTCGTTGTAGGACTGTAGATCTGCCCGCAATCCATCGGAGTAGGAAGCGCAAAGCCGGGCATAGGCGGCCCGGTCCGCGTCGTACAGCGCATTGCCCGCGTGGATCAGGGCCAGTAGGGTTCCCGAATAGGCAAAGCGCGCGTCGCCGCTGGTCACACAGACCACATAAGCGATGTAGTTGGCCTCATCCTCCCGAGCAAAGCCCCGCAGATGGGCCGCCTCGTGACAGGCCGTGGCGGGCAACAAGAGGCTGGACTCCAGGGCGTTGACATGGGCCTCAAAGGTAAAGGGCGAATAGATGCCCGCGATGTTCAGATAGGCCAGGGGCAGGGACAGCAGGGCCGCCTTGGGCGCGGCATAGGAGCCGCCCAGCCAGGCAAAGCGCTCCGACGCCGCGGCATAGGCCTGCGGCACCTGGGAAAGGGTCTCCGCCACGCCTTCCTCGGTCTGATAGGCTTGGGCGCTGTCGGTCAGCTGGGCGCGGTACGCCTCGGCATCCTCCCAAAGATCCAGGCAGAGGGCTTCCAGCTCCTCCACGGTGGAATCCCGAACCTCTAAGCCGGCGATTTGCGCATAGGGCAGGCGAGAGTAGTTGACCGCCCACCCCAGGCTAAAGACCGCATACAGGCCCGCGCAAAGGGCGATGAGCCCGGCCAAGCAGCGCAGCCAATTGGTTCGCCTGCGCAGCAGCCGAACCAGCTGCCAAACCAGCAGCAGGGGCAAGCAGAACAGGAGGAGCTCCGAAAGGGAACAGGGCATAAGGCCGGAAACCCTGGAAAAAAACTGGGCAAAGACGGGGTAGATGCCCCGGGCATAGAGGCGCTCGGTCAACTCCGGCCAAAGCGCGGCCAGGCGGCAGGCCAGATAGCCAAGGAGCGCCAGCGCCACGAAGGCGGCGCAGAGGAGCAAAAACCTTCTCTCTTTTAACAGCCGTGCTTTCATTCCTTCCTCCTTGCACCTATTATATACACTCCCGCCTTAAATTGGAAGCCCAAATGCGACACGGACGCAAGATGCGCGAATTGAAAAAGAACGAGGTTACACAATGTTATATTTCAGCGTTTTCTATGGTATAATGGAGAAAAGTTTTATATAATAGACGAAGAAAACCAATGAACGGGGTGTTAGGTATGAGCAAGCCTTTCATTGCAGATGAGAATTCCAAGTTCCAAGGCATCCGGATTGACTACAACCTCATGATGGCCGACTACGCGGCCGACGCCCGCGCCGCGGTGCGTTCCGAGCTGCGCAAGCTGGCCCACTCCCTGACCGGCAAGGAGCTGGAAAAGGTGCAGGAGGCCGTGAGCGTGCTGTCCAACCCGCCGGGACGGCTGCTGAAGAAGAACTTCATCGAGCAGCGCGAGGTGGAGGAGAACGCGCCCAAGCTGAAGGCCGCCTTTGAAGCGGTGCAGTCCGCCAGGGGAGACGTCTCCAAGATGATGGCCTGGACCGAGCTTCCCTACAACCAGGCTGAGGTGGTCGCCAGGATCCAGGCCTGCGCAGCCACCATCCGCGAGAAGTTCGATAACTTCGTGGTGCTCGGCATCGGCGGCAGCGCCCTTGGCCCGGCCATGGTCCACCAGGCCCTGTCCAACCTGCGCCACAATGAGCTGACCAAGGAGCAGCGCGGCGGCGCGCCCAAGTTCTACGTGGAGGACAACGTGGACCCCGAGCGCATGGTGAGCCTGTTGAACCTCTTGGATCTGGAAAAGACCTGCTTCAACGTCATCTCCAAGTCCGGCAACACCTCCGAAACCATGAGCCAGTACCTGATCGTTTCCGATCTGCTCAAGCAGAAGTTTGGGCCGCGTTACGCCGAGCACATGGTGCTCACCACCGATGCTGCCAAGGGCAACCTGCACAAGATCGGCGTTTCCGACGGGCTGACCATGTTCGTGGTGCCCGACGGCGTGGGCGGCCGCTTCTCCGAGCTGTGCCCCGTGGGCCTGCTGGCCGCCGCCGTGCTGGGCTTTGACATCGAGCGCATGCTCCAGGGCGCCGCCGACATGGACGAGCGCTGCAAGGAGCCCGACTACATGAAGAACCCTGCCCTGCTGGGCGCGGCGCTGATGCTGGCCGCCGCCAACAAGGACCAGAACATCCATGTGATGATGCCCTACGCCGATTCTCTACGCTATTTGGCCGATTGGTATGCCCAGCTGTGGGCCGAGAGCCTTGGCAAGAACGTTCGCCGCGACGGCACGCCCTGTGCGGTGGGCCAGACGCCCGTCAAGGCCCTGGGCGTGACGGACCAGCACAGCCAGGTGCAGCTGTACACCGAGGGCCCGGACGACAAGATCATCACCTTCCTGCGCGTGGAAAACTTCCGCAAGAAGATCACCATCCCCGTGGGTTGCGAGGAGTTCGCCGACGTGTCCTTCCTTTGCGGCCATACGCTCAACGAGCTGATGGACGTGGAGATGCGCGCCACCCAGTACGCCACCCTCAAGGCCGCCAAACCCACCTGGACCATCAGCTTCCCCGAGGTCAACGAATACACCCTGGGCCAGGTCATGTTCTTCTTCGAGATGATGACCGCCTATGCCGGCGAGCTGCTGGACATCGACGCCTTCAACCAGCCCGGCGTGGAGGAGGGCAAGAACGCCACCTATGCCATGCTCGGCCGCGACGGCTATCAGAACAAGGCCGAGGAGCTGGCCGCCATGCCCGCGCCCAGGAGCGAGTTTGTGCTCTAAACCCCGTCCCCAACCAACGACATCCTGATGGGGGCCGCCGGCGCGCCGGCGGCCCCCGCTTTGCCTTCCTTCGACCTTGAACCCAGGCGAAACGTTCGGGGCCTTGCATCCGTTCTTTCTTTTGTATATACTGTTTTTCAGGTCGGGATACAGCCCTGGGGGTGCTCAAATGGATTATTTGATTCGCTTTTTGTTTTGCCTGTTCAAATCGGCTCTGGCCATCGCCATCGTGCTGGCCCTGTGCGTGGGCGGCTTCGTGATGGCGATGAACGTGAGCAATATCTATATCCTCATGTCCGACGGCATGGCCATGCGCACCTCCGTGGTGCTGGGCCTGAGCGACCCGGAAGAGCTGCCCAAGTTCTTTTCGGAAAGCTGCATCCAGTCCGACGCCATCTACCAGGACACCACCTATGTGGATTACGACATGGATAGCTTCGAGAGCGAGGTCACCTTGCTCTCCATGCACACCCTGCCCTGGGAGGACACCGCCACCGTCACCCTGTTGCAGGAGGTGCCCAGCGTGGTGGGCTACCTGCCCATCTCCAAGCAGACGCCCGAGCAGCTGGCGAACCCCAACAAGATCCCGGCCCCGGGCTGGGAGTCCGGAAGCTATGCCCTGGAGCTGCAAAAGGTGGAGGATCAGTGGAAGATCGTTTCCATCCAGCAGCTGGAAACCCAGGAGCAGGAAACCCAGGAGGAAAGCGCAACGTGAGGCCTGAAGCCCCCAAGCTGGTCGTGCCCCAAAACGCCCTGTTTCTCGCCCCGATGGCGGGGGTGACCGACGCCCCTTTCCGCGCCCTGTGCGTCAGCCAGGGGGCGGATTTTACCGTTACGGAGATGGTTTCGGCCAAGGGCGTGGTGCTTTGCCCCAAGGAACGGGAGGAGGTTGCCTGGCTGAAGGCCGTCTCCCAGGGCGAGCGGGCTCTTTTGCAGATCTTCGGCTCCGACCCGCAGATCATGGCCGAGATGGCCGCCCGCAACGGCGGCGGCCCCTATGTCGGCATCGACATCAACATGGGCTGCCCGGCCCCCAAGATCGTCTCCGGCGGCGATGGCAGCGCCCTGCTGAAAAACCCGGAGCTGGCCCTTCGCGTGGCCGAAAGCGTGGTCAAGGCCAGCCCCTTGCCCGTCAGCGTGAAGATGCGTTTGGGTTGGGACGAGGAGCGCCTGGTCTATATGGAACTGGGAAAGGCGCTGCAGGCGGCCGGCGTTTCCATGATCACCCTGCACGCCCGCACCAGAAACCAGATGTACGGCGGCCATGCGGATTGGGACGCCATCGGCCGCCTGGCGGGGTCGCTTTCCATTCCCGTGGTGGGCAACGGGGACGTCCTGAGCGGCCAGGACGCCCTGGACCTGCTGCGCCGGACCGGTTGCCGGGCGGTGATGGTGGGCAGGGGCGCCATGGGAAACCCCTTTATTTTCGCCGAGATCAAGGCGGCCCTGCGCGCAGAAAGCTATGCAAGGCCGGCCGTGCGCGTTCGTCTGGCCACGGCTTTGGCCCAGGCCCAGGCCTTGGCCGCCCAAAAAGGGGAAGGCTTGGCCGTGCGGGAGATGCGCAAACACATGGCTTGGTACACCAAGGGGCTGCGCGGCAGCGCCCAGGCGCGGGTACGCCTCAACCGGGCCGAAAGCCTCAAGGCCTTTGAGGAAATCCTCTTGCAGGTTTGGCAGGAAAACGGGGACGACGCCGGATGAGGCGCCGTCCTTTTTTCTCGGGAGGTCTTAATGCAACGAAAAAGCCCCTTTGCCGATGGGATTTGCCCCGCCTGGACATGCTAAAAGGAAACGGAAAACGAGGAGGGCGAGGGCATGATCAAGACGAAGGGGCTTTGCAAGTGGTATGGCGAGGGAGGCGCGAGGGTGGAGGCCCTGCGGCCGGTGGACTTGACGGTGCAAAAGGGGGAGTTTGTGGCCGTGGTCGGGCCTTCCGGCAGCGGTAAGAGCACCCTGATGAACCTGCTTGGCTGTCTGGATACGCCCAGCGCCGGCTGCTACTACCTGGAGGGCGTGAACGTGACGGGCCTAAGCTCCGATGAGCTGGCGGCGGTGCGGGGCAGGCACATCGGCTTTGTGTTCCAAAGCTTCAACCTGCTGCCCACCCTGAGCGCCCAGGAAAACGTGGCCCTGCCGCTGATGTACATGGGGGTGGCCAAGCCCCGCAGGCTGGAACGGGCGGCCGAGGCCCTGGAGCGGGTGGGACTCTCCTCCAGGCTTCGGCATAGGCCCCAGGAGCTGTCCGGCGGCCAACAGCAGCGGGTGGCCATCGCCCGGGCGCTGATCGCCAGGCCTCCGCTGTTGCTGGCTGACGAGCCTACGGGCAACCTGGACCGCCGCTCCGGCCAGGAGGTGATGGGGCTATTTGCCGAGCTGCACCGGCAGGGCAGCACCATCGTGCTCATCACCCACGACCTGAACGTGGCCAAACAGGCGGGGCGCCGCTTGGCCATATGGGACGGCAGGCTTTCCGAACTGGACAGCAAGGACGGCCCCCGCCTTGAAAAGCAGCTGGAAACGGTATATAATAGCGGCAATGGAGCGCTATACACAAGAAACGGAGGGTGACTAGCGTTGAAAATTGCATTTATTGGCGTGGGCGTCATGGGAAAGTCCATGGTCCGCAACCTCATGAAAAAGGGCAACGAGCTGCACATCTATTCCAGAACCAAGTCCAAGGCGGAAGAGGTAATCGCCGAGGGCGCCATTTGGCACGACAGCGTTAAGGACTGCGTGGCCGGCGCGGAGGCGGTGATCACCATCGTCGGCTATCCCAAGGACGTGGAGCAGGTATACTTTGGGCCGGAGGGTATCTTGGAAAACGCGAAGGCCGGCGCCTTCGTGATCGACATGACCACCACCAGCCCCAAGCTTGCCGAGAAGATCTATGCCGAGGCCAAGAAAAAGGGACTTCGCGCGTTGGACGCCCCCGTATCCGGCGGCGATGTGGGCGCGCGCAACGCCACGTTGGCCATCATGGTGGGCGGCGATGAGGCGGACTTCCGCGACGCCGAACCCATCTTCCGGGCCATGGGCACCAACATCCGCTACGAGGGCAAGGCTGGCAACGGCCAGCACACCAAGATGGCCAATCAGATCGCCTTGGCCGGCGCGATGGCGGGCGTTTGCGAGGCCATCAGCTATGCGCGCGGCGCCGGGCTGGATATCCAGACCATGCTGGACACCATCTCCACCGGCGCGGCCGGCTCCTGGCAGATGAGCAACATGGCCCCCCGCATGCTCAAGGGCGATTTTGCCCCGGGCTTCTTCGTCAAACACTACATCAAGGATATGAACATCGCCAGCCAGGAGGCGGAGGATCGCCAGCTGGAGCTGCCCATCCTGGCGGACGTGCTGCGGATGTACAAGGACATCGAGGAAAAGGGCATGGGCGACCTGGGAACCCAAGCTTTGATCAAGTACTACGAAAAGTAAAGACCCGCGCGGCAGGGGCCGCCGCAGGCGCGCCCGTCCAGGCGCGCCTGCGGCGGCCCGCTTGTTTGCCCGGAACGGAAGCAAGGGGGAAAACGGGTGTACAAAATCGTGTTTTGCGATATCGACGGCACCCTGCTGGATTCTGAGCACCGGGTTCGCCCGGACACGGCCAAGCGCCTGCGCCGCCTGGAGGCGGAGGGGGTGCCCTTTGTGTTGGTCTCCGCCCGCATGCCCCAGGGGGTGGAGTTGGTGCGGCGGGCGTATGGCGGCGTCTCGCCCATGATCTGTTACAGCGGCTCGTTGGTGCTAGACGGCCAGGGCCAGGCGCTCTTTGGCCAGGGCATGGACCGGGAAGAGGCCCTGCGCGCCTGCGCCTTCGCCTCGAGCTTTTCCGGCATCTCCGCCAGCCTGTACGCCGCCAGGCGCTGGCTGGCCCGGGATGGGGAGGATCCCTGGATCCGGCAGGAGGCGGCCATCACGGACGCCCGGCCCGAGCTTGGGGAATTGGCGGCGCTGCTGGAAGGGGAGCCCTGCGTCCATAAGCTACTGTGCATGGGCCCGCCCGAACAGATCAGCCGGCTCGAAGGGGCGCTGACCGAGCGCTTTGCGGGCCTTTGCGCCTATCGCTCCAAGGACAGCTACCTGGAGGTGACGGACGCCAGGGCGAGAAAATCCGCCGCCGCCCTCTGGCTATGCCAGAGCCTTGGCATGGGCTTGCAGGATGCGGTGGCCTTCGGGGACAACTTCAACGACGTGGATCTGCTCCGCGCGGTGGGCCTTGGCGTGGCCATGGGCAACGCGCCGCAAGACGTCCGGCGCCAGGCCGACCTCGTCGCGCCGAGCAATGACGAGGAGGGCGTGCTTCGCTGCCTGGAGAGGCTGTTTTAGCCGCGCTTAGCGGCGGAAAGGAGGGCTTCGCATGACGAGATGCGTGACGGAACCGGCGCAGGAGGTCCCCGTCGCCTACGAGACGGACGTGCTGGTGCTGGGCGCCGGACCTGCGGGGGTATCCGCGGCCATCTGCGCCGCACGGGAAGGGGTGTCCGTGCTGCTGGTGGAGCAAAGCGGGGACGTGGGCGGCGTGGCCACCACGGGCCTGATGAGCCATTGGACCGGAAACACCCAGGGAGGCTTCTACGAGGAGCTCTTGCAGGCGACGGCCGAGCTGCGGGGGACGGACGGGGGCGAGCGGCAGATCATCAACCCCGAATCCCTCAAGACCCTCCTGCTGGAGCTGCTCGAACAGGCCGGGGTGCGCCTGCTGCTGTATAGCTTTGCAAGCGAACCCATCCTGGAGCAGAACCGCCTAACGGGCGTGTTTCTGGAGAGCAAGGCGGGCAGGCGCGCCGCCCTGGCCAAGGTGATCATCGACGCCACGGGAGATGGGGACATCGCCGCCCGCGCGGGCGTTCCCTACCACATGGGCAGGGAGGAGGACGGCAGGATGCAGCCTGCTAGCCTGATGTTCAAGGTGGCCGGCGTGGACACGGACCGGGCCGTGTTCCCCGGCTGCTTCGAGGACAATTTGGACACGCCCAAGGGGCCCATTCAGGACCTTGGCAAGCGCTGCCTGCCCTTTCCGGCGGGCCATGTGCTTCTTTATCGCAGCAGCCTGCCCGGCGTGGTCACCTGCAACATGACCAACTGCACCGATGTGGACGGCACCAATCCGGAAGACCTGACGCGGGCCACCCTGGTGTGCCGCAGGCAGATGGAGCAGATCGTGCCCTTCCTGCGGGAGAACGTGCCGGGCTTTGAGCGCTGCTACCTGATCTCCAGCGCCTCGCAGCTGGGCGTGCGGGAAACGCGCCATTTCCATGGCGAGGCCACCCTCACCCAGGAGGACATTCTTCAGGCCCGCGTCTTCGACGATTGGGCCGTGACGCGGGCGCATTTCAACTTCGACGTGCACAACCTGACGGGCAACGGCTTGGACGCGACCGGCTCGCAGAAAAACTTCCAGCAAAAAAAGGGCTACACCATCCCCTACGGCTGCCTGGTGCCCAAGCGGGTGGAAAACCTGCTGCTGGCCGGCCGCTGCATATCCGGAACCCATATGGCCCATTCCAACTTCCGCGTCATGCCCATCTGCGCCAATATCGGCCAGGCGGCCGGCGTGGCGGCGAGCCTTTGCGTCCGGCACGGCTTGTCCCCTAGGCAGTTGGATGTGGCCCTGCTGCAACAGCGCCTGCGGGCCTGGGGCGTGGAACCCTGAGGCCGGCGCTGGAAGCCAAGGTAGAGGAGGAGATTCCATGCACACCCTGTCGCGCAGCTTCGACCTTGTGGTCGTGGGCGGCGGACTTTCCGGCCTTTGCGCGGCCATCGCCGCCGCGCGCCACGGCGCCAAGACGGCCCTGGTGCAAAACCGGCCGATGCTCGGCGGCAACGCCAGCAGCGAGATCCGCATGCACATTTGCGGGGCCGACCACCACATGTCCCGGCCCAACGCCAGGGAAACCGGCATCCTGGAGGAGCTGCTGCTGGAGCATAAGCGGCGCAATCCCACCAACAACTACTCCATCTTCGACACCATCCTTTGGGAAAAGGCCGCCTTTTGTCCGGGGCTGACGCTGTATCTCAACGCCTGCGTGGACGAGGCGGAAACCCAAAGCGGGCGCATCCTCTCCGTGAGCGCCTTTCAACAGACCACCGAGACGCGCCTGCGGCTTTCCGCGCCCCTCTTCGTGGACGCCTCCGGCGACGGAACCCTCGGCGCGCTGGCGGGCGCGGACTTTGTTGTGGGCAGGGAGAGCCGCGACACCTATGGCGAACGCCACGCCCCGTTGGTCGCGGACCATTGCACCATGGGCAGCTCCCTCATGTTTCAGGCAAGGGACGTGGGCCGGCCCGTCCCCTTTGTCAGGCCCCCTTGGGCAAACCAATACACCGAGCACGACCTGCGCCACAGGGAGCACGCCGACGTGAGCTCCGGATATTGGTGGATCGAGCTGGGCGGCGGCCGGTACGAGACCATCGCGGATGCGGAAATCCTGCGGGACGAGTTGCTCAAGGCGGTCTACGGCATGTGGGACCACATCAAAAACGGAGGAGACCACGGCGCTGAAAACATGGACCTGGAATGGGTGGGCATCCTGCCGGGCAAGCGGGAAAGCCGCCGCTTCCTGGGAGATTATGTGCTCACCGAGCAGGACTGCCAGCAGGGACGGATCTTCGAGGACGCCGTGGCCTACGGCGGATGGCCCATGGACGTACACACCGTGGAGGGCTTCCTCAACGACGCCGACGAGCCGACGGTCTACCTGCACCTTCCGCAGGTGTACACCATTCCCTATCGCTGCCTATATTCCAGGAACATATCCAACCTCTTCCTGTGCGGAAGGATCATCAGCGCCTCCCACATGGCCTTTGCCTCGGCCCGCGTTATGGCCACCTGCGCCGTTGGAGGCCAGGCCGTCGGCACGGCCGCGGCCATGGCCGTGCGGGAGGGGCTGGAGCCCCGCCAGCTGGGCGCCCACATGCAGGAGCTGCGCCAAACCCTGCTCAAGGACGACTGCTACATCCCCGGCGCGAGGAACGAGGACCCCCTGGACCTGGCCCGCACGGCCAAGGCCAGCGCCAGCTGCAGCCTACCGGGCTGCGGGCCGGAAAAGCTGCTTTCCGGCGTGTCCAGGTCCGTGGGGCAGGAGAGCAACTGCTGGGCGGCGCCCCTGGAGCAAAGCCCCTGGCTCCGCCTACAGCTGGACGGGCCCAAGACGGTGGGGGAGCTGCGCCTGAGCTTTGACAGCAACCTGTCCAGGGAGATCACCATCAGCATCAACCGGACCGTGCTTGGCCGCCAGAGCGCCGGCACGCCGCCGGAGCTGGTGCGCAGCTGCACGGCCGTCTTTTCCCTGCAAGGCAAGCCCGTGCTGGAATTGCCGCTGCAAGGGCTGTACCAGCGCCACAACGCCGTGCGCCTGCCAAGCCCCGTGCGCTGCGACGAGCTGGTCCTGCGCGATTTTCAGACCCATGGCGCGAAGGAGCTGCGCCTGTTTGAGCTTCGGCTGTACGAAACGCCCGAGGCCTAAGGCCCGACGAAGACGAAGAGGCCGCCGGTTCATCAAGAACCGGCGGCCTTTGGGGGTAGAAGGGAATCACACCGTCGAGCGGGTCTTGCCTTCCTCCTCGATGCCTGCAGCCCGCTTGGCCAGGATCTCCTGGGCCTTGGCGATGTCGTCGCTGAAGTCCAGGTGGCGGTAGCTTTCCGCCTTGGGGCTGGACTTAAACCAGGCCATGAAGTCGTCCCAGACGTGCTGGGGCCAAGGGGAGACGTCGATTTCCTGGGTGGTGTAGGTGCCGTCGGCCAGGCGCTCGAAGCCGAAGATATCGCGAACCTGGGACTTTTCGGCGGTGACCACGGTGATTTCGGCCAGATGGGCGGGCACGAACACGATGCCGCCGGCCGCGCCAAAGACGATGTCGCCGGGCAGGCACACGGCCGGCCCGATGCGGGTGGGCATGTTGGTGGCGGTCATCACGTAGTCGCGGATGGGGGTGGGATCCACGCCGCGGTAATAGAGCTGCAAGCCGTCGATGTGCTTGATTTGGTCCAGATCGCGCAGGCCGCCCCAGATGACGGCGCCGCCGCGCTTGGTCTTGGACTTGATGGCCGTGGACAGGTTGCCGCCCACGAAGGTGCCGTAGCGAACCTTGTCGAAGAAGTCGATGACGATCACGTCGTCCTCCACAAGGGTTTGCACCAGGGCCTTGTTGTAGCCACCCCTGGAAACCAGGTTGTAGCCGGCCTCCTTAAACAGCTCCGAGCAGACCTCGTGCAGATCCTGGCGGAAGGGCACGCAGGTGCAGGTGACCGCGCGGCCCACCAGGCGCTGGCTGGGATCGGCGGTGTACTTCAGGTCCGTGACCACCTGGTATTCGTACCCTTGAGACCAGGCATAGCCCCAAACCTCTTCCATGGTCAGGCGGCGCATTCTCTCCAACACGTCCTGCGGCACCTTGGGGCGGCCGTCCGCCATGCGCTCGCCCTTCCATTGGGGCGTCATGCGGATAATGTCTTCCCGACTGGCGTACATCATGTTCTGTTTCCCCCTTTTCTCTTTTGCCGTCCGGACCTTGAGCGCCGGGCGGCCTTTTCATTGCCTCGAGGACCAGTTTACCATGGATGGACGGCCTTTTCAAGCGGACGCGGCCGGCTTGCAGGGGCGCAGGCCGCCGCTTGTGCAAAAAAGAAAAGCCCTCTTCCGCGATGCTGGGCTTTTCGCCGGAGCGTTTGCCATCGGCGCGCAAATTTGGTATAATAAAGCGTTCGTGAATGGAGGGTTGATGGAAGAAAATGACCGATACATACAGCGCGCAGGATTTGCAGGTATTGGAGGGCTTGGACGCGGTTCGCCTCCGGCCCGGCATGTATATAGGTTCCACCGGCAGCCGCGGCCTGCACCATCTCCTGTGGGAGATCGTGGACAACGCCATCGACGAGGCGGCCAACGGCTACGGCGACATGGTGCGCGTCACCCTGCTCAAGGACGGGGGCGCCTGCGTGGAGGACAACGGCCGGGGCATTCCCGTGGACCCGCACCCAAAGCTCGGCATCTCCGGCGTGGAGGTGGTCTTCACCAAGCTGCATGCCGGCGGCAAGTTTTCCGGCAAGAACTACGCCTATTCCGGCGGCCTGCACGGCGTGGGCGCCTCGGTGGTCAACGCCCTGAGCAGGCGCCTGGTGGTGGAGGTTTACTCCAACTTTTCCATCTACCGCCAAAGCTACGAGTCCGTCTACGACGAGAAGCTGAACAAGATCGTCCCGGGAAAACCCGTCACCTCGCTGGAACGGGTGGGCGGCACGCGCAAAAAGGGCAGCAAGATCAGCTTCTGGCCGGACGAGCGCGTCTTTGAGGACCTGAGCTTTAACCACGAGACCGTGGAGCGCCGCCTGCGGGAGCTGGCCTATCTCAACCGGGGCGTGCGCATCGTGCTGACAGACGAGCGCCTGTCCGCCGAGGAGCGCACGGTGGAGTTTTGCTTCCAGGGCGGCATTGAGGACTATGTCCGCTATCTCAACGACCAAAAGACCCCGCTGCATGAGGACGTGATCTACCTGGAGGGCAAGCGGGACGACATCCTCTTTTCCTGCGCCATCCAGCTGACGGACGGATATAACGAATCCGTCTTTTCCTACGTCAACTCCATCCCCACCGGCGAGGGCGGCACCCATGAGACCGGCTTCAAGGCGGCCTACACCAAGGCCATGAACGAATACCTGCGCCGCCAGGGCGCTCTAAAGGAAAAGGACCAAAACCTCACCGGCGAGGATTATCGCGAGGGCATGACGGCGGTGCTCAGTTGCTATGTGAAAAACCCGCAGTTCGAGGGCCAGACCAAGGGCCGCCTTGGCAACAGCGAGGTGCGGCCGGTGGTGGAGGCCCTGGTGTACGAGCAGATGAGCCTCTACCTGGAAAACCTGAACCACGCCTCCACGGCCCAGGCCCTGCTGGAAAAGGCCATGAGCGCGGCCTCGGTGCGCCAGGCGGCCCGCCGGGCCAAGGACATCGCCCGCCAGCGCTCCTCCCTGGAGGCCGCGCCCCTGGTGGGCAAGCTAAGCGCCTGCACGGGCAAAAAGCCTGCGGAGAACGAGCTGCTTATCGTGGAGGGCGATTCGGCCGGCGGCAGCGCCAAGCAGGGCCGCGACCGGCGCTTCCAGGCCATCTTGCCCCTGCGCGGCAAGCCGCTCAACGCCGAAAAGAAGCGCCTGGATCAGGTGCTGCAAAACGAGGAATTCCGCACCATCATCACCGCCCTTGGCACGGGCATCGGCGAGGATTTTAAGCTGGAAAACCTCAAGTACCACAAGATCATCATCCTGGCCGACGCCGACCAGGACGGCGCCCACATCCGCGCCATTTTGCTCACCTTCTTCTACCGCTACATGAAGGAGCTGATCACCGAGGGCCACATCTACATCGGCATGCCGCCCCTGTACCGGGTGCAAAAGGGCAGCGCCGTGCAATACGTCTACGACGACCGCGCCCTGCCGCCCGTGCTCAAGCAGATGGGCAAGGGCTACGCCATCCAGCGATACAAGGGCCTGGGCGAGATGAACCCCGAGCAGCTTTGGGAGACCACCATGAACCCCGCCGGCCGCACCCTCACCCAGGTCACCCTGCAGGACGCGGCCCTGGCCGAGAAGATGGTCTCCGTGCTCATGGGCGAAAAGGTGGAGCAACGGAAGGAATACATCAGCCGCTATGCGGACTTCAACAAGGCCGACAACTTCGAGGGGAGGGTGACGGGCGATGCCTAGAAAAAGGGCCGGCGATCCGCCGGCGCAGCGCAACGAGACCATTTTGCAGCGCTCCATGGAGGAGATCATGCACGACTCCATGTTGCCCTATGCCCAGCACGTCATCATGGAGCGCGCCCTGCCCCGGGTGGAGGACGGTCTCAAGCCCGTGCAGCGCCGCATCCTCTTCGCCATGCACGAGCTTGGCATGACGCCGGACAAGCCCTTCAAGAAGTCCGCCCGCATCGTGGGCGAGGTGCTGGGCAAGTACCATCCCCATGGCGATACCTCCGTGTACGACGCCATGGTGCGCCTGGCCCAGCCCTTCAACATGCGCGGCCTTCTGGTGGAGGGCCACGGCAACTTTGGCTCCGTGGATGGCGACGGCGCCGCCGCCATGCGCTATACCGAGGCCCGCATGGCGCCCTTGGCCCTGGAGCTGCTGCGGGATTTGGAGAAGGACACGGTCAACTTCGTGCTCAACTTTGACGACAGCCTGCGCGAGCCGGAGATGCTGCCCGGCCGTTTTCCCAACCTGCTGGTCAACGGCGCCTCGGGCATCGCGGTGGGACTGGCCACCAACATCCCGCCCCACAACCTGGGCGAGAGCATCGAGGCCGCCCTGGCCGTGATGGACAACCCCGAAATCCCCCTGCCGGAGCTGATGGGCCTGTTGCCCGCGCCGGACTTTCCCACCGGCGGCCTGCTGGTGCAAAACGAGGAGATTCAAAAGGCCTATGAAACCGGCCGCGGCCGCCTGACCCTGCGCGCCAAGGTAGAGATCGAGCCCGTCCCCGGCGGCAAGACCAACCTCGTGGTCACCGAGCTTCCCTCCCAGGTCAACGAGGCCGCCCTGCTGGAGAAGATCCTCAAGACCGCCGAGGAGAAGAAGGGCCTGCTGTCCTTCATCTCCGACATTCGCGACGAGTCCGACCGCACGGGCATGCGCGCGGTCATCGAGCTGAAGAAGGACGCCGATCCCCAGCGCGTGCTTGCCCAGCTGTACAAGGTTTCCGACCTGCAGGTGAGCTTTGGCGTAAACATGGTGGCCATCGTCGACGGCAAGCCCCTGCAGCTGGGCCTCAAGGCCCTGTTGCAGCGCTATGTGGACTATCAAAAAAAGGTGGTTTCCCGCCGCTGCCGCTACGACCTGGACCGGGCCTCCCAGCGTGCCCATGTGCTGGAAGGGCTCATCCGCGCCGTGGACATTCTGGACGCCATCATCGCCCTCATCCGCGCCTCCAAAGCCCCCAAGGAGGCCAAGCAGGGCCTGATGGAGCGCTTTTCCTTCACCGACGCCCAGGCCCAGGCCATCCTGGACATGCGCCTGCAACGGCTCACGGGCCTGGAAATCCTCGCCCTCCGGCAGGAGTTTTCCGACCTTTCCAAGGAGATCAAGCGCCTGGAGGGGGTGCTTGCCTCCGATAAGAAGCTCCGCGCCCTCATCCGCAGCGAGATGCTGGAGATCAAGCAGCGCTTTGCCGACCCGCGGCGCACCCGGCTCATCGCCGACGAGCAGCCTCCCAAGGAGTGGCTGCAACCGCTCCGCGCCCCCGAGCCCTGCGTCGTGCTGCAAACCGCCGCCGGCTTCCTCAAGCGCATGGCCCCCAAGGCCTTCCAGAGGGCGGAGGACACCCAGGACCCGCCCGTCCGCGTCCTGCAGGCCGACGCCGCCGACTCCCTGCTGCTCATCACCAGCCGCGGCCTGTGCCACACCCTCGAGGCCTCCCAAATCCCCGAGGCCCGCTGGAAGGATCGCGGCCTGGCCCTGGCCGGCCTGCTCCCCGGCGTGGAGGGCGACGAGCGCCTGGTGGCCCTGCTAAACAAGGCCTCCCTGCCCGAAAGCCTGCTCTTCGTCACGGCCCTGGGCCAGGTGAAGCGCAGCCCCTCCGCCGAGTTTGGCCAGCGCAAGGGCCGCGCCTCCGCCATCAACCTCAAGGATGGCGACGCCCTGCTGTTCGCCGAGCCCTGCCGCCCCGCCGGGCAGCTGCTGCTTTGCAGCGGCAGGGGCATGGCCATCCTCTTCGACCTCCAGGAGGTCTCCCTGCTGGGCCGCGCCGCCGCCGGCGTGCGCGGCATGGCCCTGGACGCCGGGGACCGCCTGGTCTTCGCCGCCCAGTGCGACCAGGAAGGCGAGCTGCTCCTGGTCTCCGACCGCGGCTATGGCAAGCGCCTGCTGCTGGTGGACCTGGAACCCCAGCGCCGCGGCGGCAAGGGCGCCCGGCTCTTTCCCTTCAACAAAAACGGCTCCAACGGCCAATGGCTCCAGGCCTGTTGCCTGGTCAAGCAGCCCTTCGCCTTCCGCCTCGTCCAAAGGGACGGCAGCGCCACGGCCCTTTCCACCGAGCAGGTTCCCATCCGCGCCAAGGCCGACCGCGGCGCGGTGCTCTGCCCGGTCTTCCTGGATAATACCCTCGTCTCCTTGCAGAAGGAGGACGTCCCGAAGTCAACGGAAAAGGAGGATTGACGTTTTCTTATGTTGGTCGATGTGCACGCCCATTGCTTCCCCGATGCCCTGGCCCCCCGCGCCTTGGCCCAGCTGCAGGCCCGCTGCGGCATCGTCCCCAACTACGACGGCACCCGCGCCGGCCTGTTGTCCGCCATGGCCCGCGCCGGCGTGGACCGCTGCGTCGCCCTGTCCGTGGTCACCAACCCCCGCCAGATGCACAAGGTCAACGACTTCGCCATCGCCCTGCAGGCCGCCGGCGAGGGCCTGCTGGCCTTCGGCTCCGTCCATCCCCTCGCCGAGGACCTGCCCGCCGAGCTGCGCCGCCTCAAGCAGGCCGGCGTCCGGGGCGTCAAGATCCACCCCGATTACATCGGCTTTCTGGTGGACGACCCCGCCCTCTATCCCGTCTACGCCGCCCTCTGCGACCTGGACCTGCCCCTGCTCATCCACGCCGGCTGGGACTTCCTCTCTCCCGACCTGGTCCACGCCGAGCCCGAGGCCATCGCCCGCGTGCTGCGGGATTTCCCCTCCCTCAAGCTCATCGCCGCCCACATGGGCGGCATGCGCCGCTATGACCAGGTGGAGCGCCACCTGCTGGGCAAGCCCCTCTACCTGGATACCTCCATGCTCCGCCAGAACGCCGGCCCCGAAACCGCCCGCCGCCTGCTGCTGGGCCACGACCCCCAGCGCCTGCTCTTCGGCTCCGACGGCCCCTGGTCCGACCCCGCCAAGGACCTGGCCTTCCTCCAGGACCTCGGCCTGCCCCGGGAATGGATGGAAAACATCCGCTGGAAGAACGCCGCCCGCCTGGGCTTGGTCTAGACCGACGAAACAATTTTGAAAAAA
>CALWRM010000026.1 GCA_944383925.1 uncultured Clostridia bacterium | reverse complement strand
TATGACTTTTTCATCCGCTCCCAATGGACCTTGCTGCAGGCCCTGTGCCAGGCCAACGGCGCTACGGCTGAAAAGGAGTGAGCCCTCGCCCATGCATAAGCAGAGCTTGATTCGCGATTTTACCTCCGGCGGCGTTGCCAAACAAATGGTTGCTTTTTCGCTCCCTTTGTTCTTTTCCAACCTATTGCAAGCCGTCTACAACATGGTGGACATGGTGGTCATCGGCCAATTTGTGGGCCGGGTCGGCCTGTCCGCCGTCTCCGTCGGCGGCGACGTGCTCAACCTGCTCAGCTTCCTGGCCATGGGCTTTGCCGGCGCCGGCCAGGTGCTCATCTCCCAGCTCATCGGCGCGGGCCGCCGGGAGGACCTGGGCCGCATGATCGGCACCATGTTCAGCTTTCTACTGCTCTGCGCCGTCGGCATGAGCGCGCTGTGCCTGCTGCTGCGCGAACAAATCCTTTGCTGGCTGAACACGCCCGCCGAGGCCCTGGCCTATGCCCGGGAATACGCCACCACCTGCATGCTGGGGCTGGTGTTCATCTACGGATACAACACCGTCAGCGCCATCCTGCGCGGCATGGGCGACTCCAAGCGGCCCTTCCTCTTCATCGCCCTGGCCGCCGTCGTCAACCTGGTGCTGGACCTTTGGTTCATCGCCGGGTTGAACCTGGGCGCCTTCGGCGCGGCGCTGGCCACGGTCATCGGGCAGGGGCTCAGCTTCCTGTTGGCCATCGTCTATCTTTACAGGAAGCGGGAGCTGTTTGGCTTCGACTTCCGGCTGCGCAGCTTTGCCATCGACCGCTACATGGTCGTCTCCCTCGTCAAGCTGGGCGTGCCCATGGCCATCAAGAGCGCGTCCATCCAGTTCTCCAAGCTGTTCGTCAACGCCTGGATCAATTCCTACGGCGTGGTGGTTTCGGCCGTGACGGGCGTGGCCCACAAGATCAACTCCATCAGCAACCTGTTCTCCAACTCCGTCAACACGGCGGGCAGTTCCATGGTCGGCCAAAACATCGGCGCGCAAAAGTATGGGCGGGTTTCGCGCATCATCGGCGTGGCCTTTGCCATCAACGGGGTCTGTTCCTCGCTCTTGGCCCTTTGCATGCTGGTCTTCCCCCGCCAGGTGTTCGGCCTGTTCACCTCCGACGCGGAGGTGCTGGAGGTCTGCATGCAGTTCATCCCCGTCGCCCTGGTCATCTTCGCCGGCAGCGCCCTGCGCTCGCCCATGAACGCCTTCATCAACGGCTGCGGCAACTACAGGCTCAACTTTGCCGTGGCGCTGCTCGACGGCATCGTGGCCCGCATCTCCCTGGCCCTGCTGCTCGGGCTGGTCTGCGGCTTGGAATACCTGGGCTTTTGGTACGGCGACGCCTTGGCCGGCTTCACGCCCTTTGTCATCGGCGCCGTCTACTACCTGTCCGGCAGGTGGAAGCGCCGCAAGGCCATCTTCCAGCCGGATGGGGAAGGCGAGCCCGTCCAGGCGCGAACCTAGCTCCCCGTTCCCGCTATTCCCCGATGGGCGCGCCCCTTCCATACCGGAGGGGGCGCGCCTTTTTGCCTGCGCAAAAGGCCTGCGTCCCGTCCCCGCTCCGTTTGGCTGGGCAGGCGCTTCCGGCCGCAAGGCAGTTTGCACGAATTGACAAAGCCCACGCCGTCACGATATAATAGAATGTACTGAATAGCTGCAGGGAGGGTACGAGCATGCAGGAATTGTTGAACCTAGGCGCTGCCGCCCGGGACGCCGCCGCCGTCCTCGGGGTGAGTTCCGTGGCCCAGCGCAACCGCGCCCTGGAGCAGATGGCCCAGGCCTTGGAGAAGAACGCGGACCGCATCCTGGAGGCCAACGCCAGGGATCTGGACAACGCCCGTAAGGCCGGCAAAAGCGCCGCCTTTGTGGAGCGCCTGACCCTGAACATGGACCGCATCGGCTCCATGGCCGACGGCCTGCGCCAGGTGGCCGCCCTGCCCGATCCCCTTGGCCGGGTGCTGGACGGCTGGAAGCGCCCCAACGGCCTTTGCATCGAAAAGCGTACCGTTCCCCTGGGCGTCATCGGCATCATCTACGAATCCCGTCCCAACGTGACGGCGGACGCCGCAGCCCTTTGCGTCAAGTCCGGCAACGCCTGCATCCTGCGGGGCGGCTCCGACGCCCTCTTGTCCAACGCCGCCATCGCGGACCTGCTGTCCGGCGCCCTGGCGGAGGTTGACCTGCCGGCCGGCTGCGTCTGCCTGGTGCGCAACACCTCCAGGGAGGCCGCCCAGTACCTGATGGGCATGCGCGAATACCTGGACGTGCTCATCCCCCGCGGCGGCGCTTCGCTCATCCGCTCGGTGGTGGAAAACGCCAAGGTGCCCGTCATCGAGACCGGCACGGGCAATTGCCACGTCTATGTGCACGCCGGCTGCGCCGATTTGGAGCAGGCCGTCGCCATCGTCGTCAACGCCAAGACCCAGCGGCCCTCGGTTTGCAACGCGGCCGAAAGCCTGTTGGTGGACGAGGTCTTGGCCCCCTCCTTCCTTCCCATGTGCGCCAAGGCCCTTTGGGAGCGGGGCGTGGAGCTGCGCGGCTGCCTGAAAACCCAAGCCCTGTTGGGGCCCAAGGTCGTCGCCGCCACGGAGGAGGACTATTTCACCGAATACAACGACCTCATTTTGGCCGTGAAGCTGGTCTCCGGCCTGGACGAGGCCGTGGCCCACATCCGCAAGTACGGTACCCGCCATTCCGAGGCCATCCTCACCAACGACTACGCCGCGGCGGAGTCCTTCGCCGACCGCGTGGACGCCGCGGCGGTATACGTCAACGCCTCCACCCGCTTCACGGACGGCGGGGAGTTCGGTTTTGGCACGGAGATCGGCATTTCCAACCAGAAGCTGCACGCCCGCGGCCCCATGGGCTTGGAGCAGCTGACCACCTACAAGTATGTGGTGCGCGGCAACGGGCAGGTTCGCTAAACCCAGGGCTTGGCAAAATCATGACGGAGCGTTTGAAAAATGTATCTTTTTTGTGTCTGCCTTTTGAATAAATTTGAAACGAGGCGGACCTTGCGCTCGTTTGAAGGGTGGTGAAGGCGTGCAGGAACAGCTAGACATCGACCGCTTGGTTCGCCAATATGGCACCATGGTTTTAAGGCAGGCGTATCTATACCTCAAGGATCGCCAACGGGCCGAGGATGTTTGTCAAGAGGTGTTTCTGCGCCTGTACAAAAAGCAGCCGGATCTGCCGGATGAGCAGAGCGAAAAGGCCTATATTCTTCGGGTGACCATCAACCTGTGCAAGGATGTGCTCAAGAGCGCCTGGCACAGGCGGGTGCTCCCCATGGCCGAGGGCTACGACGCCCCCAGCCCAAGCCTGACGCCGGAGTCCAAGGCGATGGAGGGCGAGACCCGCCAGCAGCTTTACGACGCCGTGATGGATCTGCCGCCCATCTACAAGGATGTGGTTCTGCTTTTTTACTACAACGACCTTCCCACAGGCGAAATCGCGCGCATACTGGCAATTCCGGAGGTAACGGTGCGCACGCGCCTCATGCGCGCCCGCACAAGGCTGGGGAATGCCCTAAGGGGGAGTATCAAGGATGACGGAACGGTCTGAGCAAATGGATGTAGATCGAGCGTTGTTGGGCTTTCGCGCCATCGCTCAAGAAAGGACGGCGGACCTTTGCGTGGACGAGCGCATGGTCGCCCGGGTGCGTTCGGCCATCGAACAGCTGCCCCACAGCCGCAAACCCCACGGCTTGGCCATCGGCCTGGCGGCTGCGGCCTGCCTGTTGGTGATGTTGCTGTCCGGCGGTTTGCTGCTGCCCAACCTGATGGACCAGGGCGATGCGTCCACGGGCGTCCACAAGAGCGTGGTGCCCACCGCCTCGAGCAGCAACTATTCCTATCCCCAAACCCTGTCCACCGAGGAGCTTTCCTATTCCAAGGACGGCACCCCCCTCCCCTACGCCATCGTCAGCGTGGAGGCCTATTCCGAGGGGTTTGCCGTGGCCCAGGCCAGCAACGGCCTGTATGGCTACGTGGATGAAGAGGGGCTTTGGGTACTGTCGGCCATCTATGAGAAGGCCCTTCCCGTTTCGGAGGGCTACGCCAACGTGGTCTACAACGGTCGGGAGATGACCGTGGCGGTTTCCTGATCCTCCTTTTTCCCAAGACGTCCAGCGGGCGGTCGCCATTTGGCGGCCGCCCGCTTTTTCTTTCCGGTTCTGCGGCAAGCGCGGGCCTTGACATCCAACGCGGCCGGTTGTAGGCTGGTATCGTCCCCAGACGCATAGCCGTTTGGACAGCGAAGGAGTGAGCGTGATGAACATACAAGCCCTAGCCAACGCGGTGCGCTGGTTTACCGCCGCCATGGCGGATGTGCGCGCGGCCCAAACCCTGTCCGCCGTTCCCCAGCCCCATGCGTCCCTGGTCTGCTTCCACTGCCAGCAGGCGGCCGAGCTGATGCTCAAGGGCGTGTTGGCCTTCCACGAGCAGCCGGTCCCTTCCACCCATCACATCGCCCTGCTGCTGCGCCAGGTCAAGGCCCACAGCGCCCTGTTGCAGGGGTTGCCCAGCGAGTTGGGGCTCTTGACCGTGTATGCGGCGGACAACCTGGATCCCGACGGCGAGGAGCCCAGCGAGGAGGAAATGCGCCGGGCGTTGGACTTGACTTCTTCCCTGCGCCATGCCTTGAGCCAGGCCAAATATCCCCTGCCCGACTAGGCCTTCCTCGTTCCAAACAGTTTGATTTCTAAACGATTGATAACACACTTTGCACCTGATCTTCATTTTTCGCTTCCTAAAAACGCTTGCATTCGCAAACGAAACTGCTATACTTGTTTGCAGTCAAGTGAAGTGACACGCGCTGTAGCCAGGCGGAGGGCTTGGTTGCCGCGCCTTCCTTGCGTATGACCCAAAATTCCTCGTGGGGAGGCCGCCATATGATCGATCTAGAGGTCAGCATTTATCCGGAATACGTCGCGCTCTTCGGCCTTAGGTTGCCGGAATCCGCCGTCATTGCCACGGCGGTGGTCCTGTTGTTGGTGTTGGGTCTGGTGGCGCTCAACCTCTTCTACATTCGCCGCCGCTTCACGGCCAAGCCCAAGGGGCTGCAAAACCTTCTGGAGCTAATGGTGGAGAGCCTGTATAACTTCGCCAAGGGCCATGTGGGCGATTGCGCCGAGTTTGCCGCGCCCTTCGCCTTGACCTTCATGTGCTATGTGTTCTTCACCACCTTCATCGAGATCTTCGGCCTGCCGCCTGCCACCGAGGACCTGAACTGCACCATCGCCCTGGGGCTCTGCTCCTTCATCATGGTCAACTTCACGGCGCTGAAGTTCCGCGGTCTGAGGGGCCGGCTGAAGAACCTGGCCTCCCCTTCGGCGGTTGTGTTCCCCATCAAGGTGCTTACCGACTGCATCGCGCCCTTCTCCATGGGCATCCGACTCTTCGCCAACGTGTTGGTGGGCGGGGTCATCATGCAGTTGGTGTACGCCGTGCTGCCCATTCTCTTGCCCGCTGCCGTTTCCTCGTATTTCAACGTGCTGCACGTGGGCATTCAGACCTTCGTCTTTGGCCTGCTGTTCCTCACCTACACGGGCGAGGCCGTCGAGTAGGCCCCTAGACCATCCCATCCGAGGGACGCTCTCCCTCCTTTTCATACCCTGGCATACAAACGACAATGAAAACGTAGTAGGAGGTATTTCACTATGTCTGCCATCGGATTCATCGCCATCGCGGCCGGTATTGCCGCGCTCGCCTGCGGTCTTGCCGCCATCGGCATGGGCCTTGCCACCAGCCGCGCAGCCGAAGCCATCGCCCGTCAGCCCGAAGCCGCCGGCAAGATCAACTCCTCGCTGATGTTCGGTCTGATCATGATGGAAACCACGGCCATCTACGCCCTGTTGGTCTCCATCCTGCTCATCTTTGTGCTTGGCGCCGCCGCCTAGTGCTTCATCGGGATCCAAGCAGAAAGACTGGGGGTAAGCGAAGTTGGAAGGCATTTTCGATTTAAGCAGCATTCTTTGGCACGTGCTCAACGCCGCCATCCTGTTCGTGGCGCTGTATTTCCTTCTGTATAAACCCGTGCGCAAGTTCATGCAAAAGCGGGCGGACGGCGTGAGCGCCCAGCTGGATGAGGCCGCCCAGAAGGAGAAGGATGCTGACGCCCTGCTGGAGCAGAGCCACGGCGCCCTTTCCAGCGCCCAGCGCGAGGCCGCCGAAACCGTGTCGCAGAGCGCACGGCAGGCCCAAAAGCGCGCCGACGAGATCCTTTCCACGGCCAACGCCAAGGCCGAGGAGATCGTGCGCCGCGCCAACGAGGAGGCCGAGCAGATTCGTCAAAACGCCCATGAGGCCATGGTGGACGAATCCGCCAAGCTGGCGGTGCTCATCGCCTCCAAGCTGTTGGAGCGCGAGGTGTCCCTCGAGGATCATCAAAAACTCATCGACGAATTTTTAGAAAAGGTGGGCTAGGCCCATGTTTGAAGGAAAGCTCCTTAGCGCAAAGCCCTTGAGCCAGGATCAGCTTCGCGCCATCGAAAGCCGCTTCACCGCCCTGCTCGGCGGGCCCGTTCGCCTGACAGAGGAGACGGACCCGAGCCTGTTGGGCGGCGTGCGCGTGGAAATAGACGGCCGCGTCTACGACGGGAGCCTTCGCCTGCAGCTGCAGGAGGTGCTCAAGGCATTGCAAACCGAAGAGGAGGGGAAATAGCGCCATGTTTGATTTCAAAACCATCGGCGTGGAGCTTAAGTCCAGGCTATCTAGCTATGTTCCCCTGCCGGATATCCGCGGCGCGGGCCATGTGCTGCGCGCCGGCGACGGCGTCGTGCACCTGAGCGGCTTGCACGGTTGCCGCTTGGGCGAGCTGATCGAGTTTGAGGAAGGCGGTTACGCCATCGTCATGAACCTGGAGGAGGAGGAGGTCGGCGCGGTGCTGTTGGGCAGCGACGCCGAGGTCTCCGTCGGCCAGAGCGCCTATGGCACGGGCCAGGTGTTGTCCGTGCCCGTGGGCGATACCCTGCTCGGGCGCGTGGTCAATCCCCTCGGCCAGGTGATGGACGGCGGCAAGCGCCTCCATCCCGTGGGGTACGAGCCCATCGAGGCCCCCGCCCCCTCCATCTTGGACCGCAGCCCCGTGGATTCCCCCATGGAAACCGGCCTGATTTCTGTGGACTCCATGGTGCCCATCGGCCGGGGACAGCGCGAGCTGATCATCGGCGACCGCCAGACGGGCAAGACCTCCATCGCCATCGACACCATTCTCAACCAGAAGGGCAAAAACGTCACCTGCTTCTACGTGGCCATCGGCCAGAAGGCCTCTTCCGTGGCCCAGATCCTGGATACCTTGCGCAAGGCGGGCGCCATGGACTATACCTGCGTCGTCTGCTCCACCGCGTCGGATTCGGCCACCTTGCAATACATCGCCCCCTACTGCGGCTGCGCCATGGCGGAGTACGTCATGCGCCAGGGCCGCGACGCGCTGATCGTGTACGACGATCTGACCAAGCACGCGGTTTCCTACAGGGCCATGTCCCTGCTGCTCCGCAGGCCGCCGGGACGCGAAGCCTATCCGGGCGACGTGTTCTACCTCCACTCCCGCCTCTTGGAGCGGGCCGCGAGGCTCTCGGCCGCCAACGGCGGCGGCTCCCTGACCGCCTTGCCCATCATCGAAACCCAGGCGGGCGATATCTCCGCCTACATCCCCACCAACGTCATCTCCATCACCGACGGCCAGATCTTCCTGGACGCCGACCTCTTCCGCGGCGGCGTTCGGCCGGCCGTCAACGGCGGCCTTTCCGTCTCCCGCGTGGGCGGCTCCGCCCAGACCAAGGCCATGCGCCAGGTGGCAAGCCGCCTGCGTCTGGAATTGGCCCAGTACAGGGAGTTGCAGGTGTTCGCCCAGTTCTCCTCCGATATGGACGCCGCCACCCAGTCCATGCTCCATTACGGCGCCCTGCTCACCGAGCTGCTCAAGCAACCCAACAACGCGCCGCTATCCAACGCCTCCCAGGTCGCCCTGCTCTACGCCGTCACCCGCAAGCTGCTCCCCGACGACGCAGGACTGGATCTCTTGCGCGCCTTTAAGGAGCAGTTCCCCGCCTACATGGACAGCGCCCATCCCCACATCCGCAACGCCATGGAACAGACCGGCGACATGGACGAGGAGGTACGCCAGGAGGTCACCCAGGCCGTTCGGGAATGGCTGGCGCGTAGGCAGGAAAATGAGGTGTAGCCATGAGCTCGGTTGCTGAAATTCGCCACCACATCAACGCCGTGGACGACACCGCCAAGATCACCCGCGCCATGCACCTGATTTCCTCGGCCAAGATGAAAAAGGCCATGCAGATGCATGACAACAACCTGCTCTATTTCCAAAAAGCCCGTTCCGTCATCCGCTTTTGGCTGGAAAACAGCGGCGGTTCCATCACAAGCCCCTACTTCCGCCAGCACCCAGGCAAGCGGGCGGCCTTTCTGGTCATCGCGGCGGATAAGGGCCTTTGCGGCGGCTATAACCAGGAGATCCTCAAGCTCGCCCGCAAGACCATGGAGGAGGGCGACTACAAGGAGCGCTTCCTGTTCACCATCGGCTATGTGGCCTTTGATTACTTCGAGCGCCTGGGCCTTCACCCGGACGTCAACTACCTGCACATCATCCAGGATCCCAACCTGGAAAGCGCGCGGGCCATCACCTTTGAGCTTTGCTCGCTGTTTCGCAGCAAGATGCTGGACGAGGTCTACGTGGTCTATACCGAGCTGAAGCGCATGGGCGTGCTCGTTCCCAGGGTGCTGCGCCTGCTCCCCATCCTGGAGGAGGACTTCATGGGCGCGGAACTCTTGCACACCCCCACCGGCAACCTCAGCTACCATCCAAGCCCCGAAAAGGCCTTGGAGGACATCGTCCCCCACTACCTGGTGGGCCTGGTCTACTCCACCCTGGTGCAGGCCTATGCCAGCGAGCACTGCGCCCGCATGACCGCCATGGAGGCCGCCACGAAAAACGCCGACGAGATGCTCGGCAAGCTGCGCTTGCAGCTCAACCACGCCAGACAGGCGGTCATCACCCAGGAGATCACCGAGATCATCTCCGGCAATCCAGACCAAGGAGGACTTCGCACATGAGCAAGGGTACCGTGGTTCGCATCGTGGGCCCCGTGCTGGATATACGCTTCGAGGACAACCTCTTCCCCCCCATCCATACCCTGCTGTATGTGTTGGACGGGGATAGAAAGGTGGCCGCGGAGGTATCCCAACACCTGAGCGACGCCGTGCGCTGCATCGCTTTGGAGGCCACGGAGGGTTTGTCCCGCGGCCTGCCCGTCGAAAACACCGGCGGGCCCGTGCGCGTGCCCGTCGGGCATGAGATGCTTGGCCGCGCCATCGACGTGCTCGGCCGCCCCATCGACGGCAAGCCCTCGCCCCAAACCGCCCAGCACAACCCCATCCACAGGCCTGCGCCCAGCTTTGCCCAGCAAAAGCCGGCCACCCAGGTGTTCGAAACCGGCATCAAGGTCATCGACCTGTTGGCCCCCTACGCCCACGGCGGAAAGATCGGCCTCTTTGGCGGCGCGGGCGTGGGAAAGACCGTGCTGATTTTGGAACTGATCCACAACATCGCCACCGAGCACGGCGGCTATTCCGTGTTTACGGGCGTTGGCGAGCGTAGCCGCGAGGGCAACGACCTGCTGCAGGAAATGCAGAGCTCCGGCGTCATCGACAAGACCGCCTTGGTCTTTGGCCAGATGAACGAGCCGCCGGGAGCCCGCATGCGCGTGGCCATGACCGGCCTGACGCTGGCCGAATACTTCCGCGACCAGGAAAAGCAAAACGTTCTTCTGTTCATCGATAACATCTTCCGCTACATCCAGGCCGGCAGCGAGGTTTCCGCCCTGCTGGGCCGCCTACCCTCAGCCGTGGGCTACCAGCCCACGCTGGCCACCGAGGTGGGCGCCCTGGAGGAGCGCATCGCCTCCACGGACGATGGCTCCATCACCTCCGTGCAGGCCATCTATGTGCCCGCCGACGACCTGACCGACCCGGCCCCTGCGGCCATCTTTTCCCACCTGGACGCCACCACCGTGTTGTCCCGACAGGTGGCGGAGATGGGCAGCTACCCGGCTGTCAGCCCGCTGGACTCCTCCTCCCGCATCCTGGACCCCGCCATCGTCGGCCAAGAGCACTACCAGGTGGCCCAGCGCGTGCAGGAGGCCCTACAGCGCTACCGCGAATTGCAGGATATCATCGCCATTCTGGGCATGGATGAGCTCTCCGAGGAGGACCGCCTCACCGTGCACCGGGCGCGCCGCATCCAGCGCTTCCTCTCCCAGCCCATGTTCGTGGCGGAGGTGTTCTCCGGCATCCCCGGCAAGTACGTCAAGGTGCAGGACACCATCGCCTCCTTCAAGGCCATCGTGGACGGCGAGGCGGACGACCTGCCCGAGAGCGCCTTCTTCATGGCCGGCGATCTAGAGGACGTGCGCCGCAAGGCCCGCGAGGAGAAAGGCGAGTGAGCGCCCCATGGCAGATAGCTTCCACATCAGCGTGATCACACCTAAGCATACCTTCTTCGACCAGGACGCCCGCATGTTGGTGGTCGAGGCGGAAGACGGCCAGCTGGGCATCCTGCCCGGACATGAACCCATGGTGGTTTCCATGATCGAGGGCACGCTGCGCATTCAGCTGTTGGATGGCAGCTGGCGGGAGGCGGCGGCCTCCTCCGGCTTTGCCACCGTGCTGCCCGACGAGGTGGACGTGATGCTCCAGACCGCCGAGTGGCCCGAGGACATCGACGAAAACCGGGCCCGCGAGGCGGCGCGCATCGCTCGCGAGCGGCTGCGCCAGCAAAAGAGCATGCAGGAATACCACCTGGCCCGCACCATGCTCGCCCGCGCCATGGTGCGCTTGCGCATCACCAGCCGCGGCCACAACAATTAAGGAATCCAAGCAAGCCCACGGGAGGGGCGCCGGCAAGGCCGGCGCCCCTCCCTATCTTTTGTTGCAAAGCCCGTAAAACAACCGGCCCGCAGCCCCCTTCGCGCCCATTCTTGGGGGGAAGGGCTTTAAGAAACTGGCGGCCCCGTCGCCTCTTCTTCCCCTTGCTCTCGATCTCCCCGGCGCTACGGGCTCGGGGGCTTTTCCTCGCTCCCCTGCGCCGGCTCGACGGCCGTCACCCTGCCGCGTCCGTCCTTGCGCGCCAAGCCTTCCTCAAAGAGACGGCGCAACCCCAGGCGTAGATGGACCTCCATCGCCGGGCCCAGGCGGCCAAAGCCCATGAGCTTGGCGGTTTCGCGCAGCAGGTCTTCTTCTAGCATTCCGAATTGCGCTTCCAGCACGGCTTGGGCCGCCGCCGCGATTTCCTCCGCCGGCCATTCCTTGGCTTCCCTGCGGCTGTCCTCGTCCTGGGTGGCCACGCGATAGCACCCCGGTTCCAGCCCTTGACCGGGCAGGGAATAGAACACGGTCTCGCCTTCCTGCGTTCTCCGCGCGCCGAGGCTATCGAGCAGCTGTTGCAGATGCTTCTGGATGCGGGTCCCCGCCCGGGCAATGCCGCAGGACTTGAGCACCCGGCGATAGAGCACGGTCTCGGCCACGGGTCCCTCCTGTCGGATCACCTGCCCGAGCTTGGCCCGGAGCAGCGGCCGGACCTGAGGGGACACAAACGCCTCCGGCTCCAGGAAGCTGTTGGACAGGGAGGCAACCGCGTAGGGCCGGCGGCGCTTGTCCATGGTCCGGCGCGGCGTCTCGGCCTCGGCCGGGGCCGCGGGGGGCAGCGGCCGTCCGGGTTGCGCTAGCGGCGTCGCGGGCGCTTCCTCCGCCGCTTCCAAGCGTTTTAGCCGCTCCAACAGGCGTTCCCGCTCCTTCTTCGGATTGTCCCACCAATCCAGGGCCCAAACGCGCTCCAACTGCCAGCCAAGGCGGCGCAGCACGCCTTCGCGGGAGATGTCCCGGTCGTAGGCGGTTTGGGCGGCGGCATAGGTCTTGCCATCCAACAACACGCCGAGCAGGTACTTTTCCTCCCCCTGCCTTCGAACGCCTAGGTCAACCCGGTAGCCCGAGCGGCCGATATTCCGTTCCACCCGGTACCCTTCGGCCTCCAGCGCCTCGGCCACCGCCAAGGCCAGGCCGTCCGGCTCCCAGGCTTTCGTCCCCTCCCCTGCCGCAGGCAGTCTGCCCAACTTGGCATATTCCAGGAAGCGCTTCAGGGCGGCGACGCCCTGGGCGCTGGTGCGGGTAAAGTCCAGCTGTTCGGGTTGTAGGGTGGAGAAGACCTCCATCTCCTCCCTGGCCCTGGAGACAGCCACGTTTAGCCGGCGCCAGCCGCCTTCCCGGTTCAGGGGACCGAAGTTCATGGCCACCCGGCCCTCTTGATCCGGGCCATATCCCACGGAAAAGAGCACCACATCCCGCTCGTCGCCCTGCACGTTTTCCAAATTCTTGACGAAGAGCGGCTCCTCCCGCTGCAATGCCCTTTGCTCCAGCTCCGGCTCGTCGCGGAACGCCTCGGTCAGCAGATCGTCGATGAGGTTTTGCTGGGCGGCGCTGAAGGTGACCACGCCCATGCTCCGCCCATCCCCAGCCCGCAACCGCTGCAGGATGCGGTCCGTCACCGCCCGGGCCTCGGCCAGGTTTTGCTTGGTGCGGCCCCGGTCGTACACGCCCTCCACGCCGACAAAACGCACCCGGGAATTCCTGTCCCCGGGAGAAGGGAAGGTGAGCAGCCGGTTGTCGTAAAACTGGGCGTTGGAAAAGGCGATAAGGCTTTCGTGCTTGCTGCGGTAGTGCCATTGCAGGTGGGCGTCGGGGATGGACAGGGCCAGGCAGTCGTCCAAGATGGACTCCAGGTCCTCCACCTCCCAATCCTCCTCGTCGGATAGCTGCACGGCAAAGAAGTTGGTGGGCGGCAGCTGCTTGGGATCCCCCACCACCACGGCCTCCTTGCCCCGGGCCAGCACGCCGACGGCCTTGCAGGTGGGCAGCTGGGATGCCTCGTCAAAGAGGACCAGGTCAAAGGGTTGCCGGGCAGGATCCAGGTATTGGGCCGCGGAAAGGGGGCTCATGAGCATGCAGGGGCAAAGCCTGGGCAAGAGGCTGGGCAGTTGGGACAACAGCTTGCGGATGGAGACGCCCCTGCCGCCGCTGCGGATGGCCCTTTGCAGGATGCCCACCTCGGAGCTTTGGGCCGCGGCCAGGGTCAGGTCCGGCACCCGGGCGGCCAGCTGGGCGCGCAGCTGTCGCTGGGTCAGTTGGCGGAAGCGGGCGTCCAGCGCCTGGTAGCTCTCCACCTTCTGTTCAAAGGCCTTGCCGGAGAAGCGGTCCGCCAGGGGTTCCTCGCCAAAGATGCACAGGGCCAGCGCCCTGTAGAGGGCGCGCAGATAGGCGGGTTTCGCCTGCTCCAGGGGCAGGCCCTGTTCCAGCCCTTGAACCAGAAACTCCAACCCCTGGGCCCTGGCCCGGGCGCAAAGGGACAGATAGCGCACATAGGGGCGCAGCTCGGGCAGGGCCTGGCGCCAGCGTTCGCTCTGGGCGGCGCAGGCGGCTGCGGCTTCCTCCCCGCGCAGGAACGTCCCCTGAAGGGGGCGGAACAGGCACTCCACCCGCTCGCCCGCCTCCTCCAGCGCGCGGTAGGCCTCGCGGTAGGCGCCTGCCCTCTCCGCCAGGGCCCGCGCCGACGGCAGCAGCCGCTCCGCCTGGCCCTGCGCCAGCGGCTCTAGCTCCTCCGCCAGCCGCATGCGGGCGCGCAGCCGGTCCAGCGCCTGTTCGTATTCGTTGCCCTCCGGCAGCACACAGGCGGGCAGTCGGGCGGACAGGGTCCGGCACGCCCCCTCCAAGCCCTGGCACTCTTCCAGGGCCGACAGCGCCGCGGCGGCCCGGGCGTCCTCCAGTCGCTTCCCCTTGCCCACGGCCAGCAGGGCCTTCTTCAGCCTGTTCCTGCCAAGGGCTCTGGGCAAGGCCCATCTCGGCTCCAGCTCCCGCCATTCCCGCGCCAGATCGGCGCCGGGCAGGGAAAACAGCTCCTCCCGGAAATCGCGCGACAGCCCCAGCCTTAGGCCCGCCGCCCGGTCGGCCTTGCGGCAATAGTCCTGAAGGGGGTCCAGCAGCTCGCCCGGCGCGGACAGGCGCAGATAGTCCTCGGGCAGCTCGCAGGCGCGCTGCAACAGGGCGGCGATCTTCTCCATGCGCCGCGCGTTTTCGGGCATGGCCTGCGCCGGCAGGC
>CALWRM010000025.1 GCA_944383925.1 uncultured Clostridia bacterium | reverse complement strand
GATGGTCATGGCGCCGGTGAAGGTGTCCCCGGCGGCGGTGGGATCCACCGCCTGCACCGCGAAGTCCGGGACAAAGGCGTCCGCGCCATGGCCCAACACATAGGCCCCCCTCGCGCCCAGCTTGAGCACGATGTAGGGCGCGCCCGAGCGAGCCTGCAGGGCAGCGGCGGCGGCGCGGACCTGCTGGTCCGTATCCACGGGCAGGCCGGTCAGGGCCGTGGTCTCCGTCTCGTTGGGCGAAAGAATGAACAGGCTCTCCAGGCTCTCCACGGGAAAGTCCTGGGCGGGGCCTGCATCCAGCACCACGGGGATGCCCCGCTTCTTGGCCTCGCGGCCGGCCGCCAGGATGACCTCCTGGGGGATCTCCAGCTGCATCATCACCGCGTCCACCTTTTCTTGGAACATGGCGGGCACATCCTCCTGGCGGATGCACATGTTGGCGCCGGGAAAGACGATGATGCGATTCAGACCCTCGTCCTCCACCAGGATGGGCGCAAGGCCCGTTGGCGCTTGGTCGGTGGTGCGAAGCAGGCTGCAATCCACGTCCTCGTCGCACAACGTCTGGCGCAGGGTGTCTCCGAAACCGTCCCTGCCCACGCAGCCGGCAAAGTGCACCTGCGCCCCCAGGCGGCGGGCCGCGATGGCGGCATTGCCTCCCTTGCCGCCGGGGCTATAGCTGAGCGCCTTGCCCATCACCGTTTCACCGGAGACGGGAAAGCGGGGCAGCACCATGTGTTGATCCATGTTGATGGAGCCAATGACCAAAATGCTCGGCATGCTCTTCCTCCTTCTCCCGGGGCGTTCCGGGCGTTTACCTGCCGTTCTATGACATAGTATGCCAGAGTTTTTTCCTGCGCGCAATCCCTTCCCCGGGCCGCAAAGAAAAGCTCCCCCGCAACCGCGGGGGAGCTGGTTTCAAATCGGGCGGACTACTTGGCGGGTTCCTCTTGGGCTTGCAGGGCTTGGAAGCAAAGCTTGCCGTCCTCCATGCGCATGCGCACCTTGTCGGAAAGCTTCACCCGTCCAGAGAGCAGCTCCTCGGACAGGGCATCCTCCACCATGCGCTGGATGGCGCGGCGCAGGGGCCTGGCGCCATAGACGGGGTCGAAGCCCTCCTTGGCCAGGTAATTGAGCACCTCGTCGTCCCAGCTCAGGTCGATTCCCCTCTCGCCCAGCCGCTTGGCCACCTGGGCCAGCATGAGGGCCGCAATTTGGTGGATGTCCTTCTCCTCCAGCTGGTGGAAGACGATCAGCTCATCCACGCGGTTGAGGAATTCGGGCCGGAAGGCGCGCTTGAGCTCCTCGAGCATGGTTTCCTTCATGCGCTCATAGCCCTGCACGCTTTCATCGCCGCCGTCTCCAAAGCCCAGGTGACGCGCCTTGCCGATGGCCTGGGCGCCCACGTTGGAGGTCATGACCACCACGGTGTTCTTAAAGTCCACGGTGCGGCCCTTGCCGTCGGTCAACCTGCCGTCCTCCAGGATCTGCAACAGGATGTTGAAGACGTCCGGATGGGCCTTTTCCACCTCGTCCAGGAGGATGACGGAATAGGGCTTTCTGCGCACCTTTTCGGTCAGCTGGCCGCCCTCGTCGTAGCCCACGTAGCCCGGCGGCGAGCCGATCATGCGGGAGACGGCGTGCTTTTCCATGTATTCGGACATGTCGATGCGGATCAGGGCGTCCTCGTCGCCGAACATAGCCTCGGCCAACGCCTTGCAAAGCTCGGTCTTGCCCACGCCCGTCGGCCCCAGGAAGATGAAGGAGCCGATGGGCCTTCGCTGGTCCTTGAGGCCGGCGCGTGCCCGGCGGACCGCCCGAGCCACCGCGGAAACGGCCTCCTCCTGGCCGATGACCCGCTGGTGCAGGATCTCTTCCAGATGCAGCAAGCGCTCGCTCTCGGTTTCGGTCAGCTTGGTGACGGGGATGTGGGTCCACTGGGCCACGATGCCCGCAATCTCCTCCTCGCCGATGGACTTCTGGCTGGCGGAAACGCTGTTTTCCCATTCCTTGCGGCACTGCTCCATGTCGCTCTTGAGCTTCTGCTCCTCGTCGCGTACCTTGGCGGCTTCCTCAAAGCGCTGGTGGGCCACCGCCTCCTCCTTTTCCTTTCGCAAAGCCTCCAGGCGGTTCTCGTCCTCCTTCATATCCGGCGGGGTGGTGTAGGAGTGTAGGCGCACCCTGGAGCAGGCCTCGTCCACCAGGTCGATGGCCTTATCGGGCAAATAGCGGTCGGCGATGTAGCGATGGGACAGCTCCACGGCGGCACGGATGGCCTCGTCGGTGATGCGCACCTTGTGGTGGGCCTCATAGCGGTCCCGTAGGCCGCGCAGGATCTCCACGCTCTCCTCCAGGCTTGGTTCGCCCACGGTCACGGGCTGGAAGCGGCGCTCCAGGGCCGCGTCCTTTTCGATATGCTTGCGGTACTCGTCGAGGGTGGTCGCGCCGATGCATTGCAGCTCGCCGCGGGCCAGGGCGGGCTTGAGGATGTTGGCCGCGTCGATGGCGCCCTCGGCGGCGCCTGCGCCGATGAGGGTATGGAGCTCGTCGATGAAGAGGATGGTGTCCTTGGCCTTTTTCAGCTCGTCCATGGCGGCCTTGAGGCGCTCCTCAAACTCGCCGCGGTACTTGGCCCCGGCCAGCATGCCGGGCAGATCCAAGGTAACGATGCGCTTGCCCTTGAGCAGCTCTGGGATGTTGCCCTCCACAATTCTCTGGGCCAGGCCCTCCACCACGGCGGACTTGCCGACGCCCGGCTCGCCGATGAGCACGGGATTGTTCTTGGTGCGGCGGGAGAGGATTTGCAGCACGCGCTCGATCTCCTCCGTCCGGCCGATGACGGGATCCAGCTCGCCGTCGCGGGCGGCCTTGGTCAGGTCGCGGCCGTACTTATCCAACGTGGGGGTTGGACCGCTCTCCTCGCCCTCCTCCTTGCGCTCCTCGCCGCCGGCCTGGCTGCCCAACTCGGACAGCTGGCTTTGCAGCTGGGCGTACAGGGCCTGCGGGTCCGCGCCCAGCTCCTTGAGCACATGGGCGGCCACGCCCTCCCGCTCCTTGAACAGGGCCAGCAGGATGTGCTCCGTGCCCACATAGTTTCTATCCAGGCGCTTTGCCTCGGCGTAGCTTTGCTCCAGCACCTTCTTGGTGCGGGGCGTGTAGCCGAAGGCGTCGGAGAATTGGTAGTTGCCCTTGCCAATCAGGTGCAGGATGGAGCGGGTGACCATCTCGTCGGTCAGGCCCATCTGGCGCAGGATATCCCCGGCCATGCCCTCCTCCTTGACGATGCCCAAGAGCAGGTGCTCGGTGCCGATGTAGTTATGGCCCAAGTTCTTGGCCTCCTGGGTGGCGGCCATCAGGGCCTTCTTGGCGTTCTTCGTGAATTTATCAAAAAAGCTTGGCATAGTAAACCTCCCTTTGGATTCAATGGCGCTCTAGCCCACGGCCTGTAGCTCCTCGCGGACCAGGTTGGCGCGCTGCACGTTCTGCTCCTCGGCGCTGAGCTCCTCGCCCGCGCGCCGTTGCAGGGCGGCGGGCTGGGCGTCCAGCAACAGGGCGTCCAACGTATCGGCCTGCAGGGGCAGGAGGGACAAATCCATGGCCAGGCGCACGTCGGACATGCGCTGCATGAACTCCCGCAGGCTCATCTTGCGGGCGTTGGACAGGATGCCGTAGGAGCGGAGCAGCCGGTCCTCCAGGCCGATGCGGTTGCGCTCCAGCATCAGCTTCCTGGCGTCGCGCTCGCGCTGCATCACCTGCAGCGCCGCCTCGCCCAGGGCGTGGAGGATCTCGCTCTCGTTGCGCCCCAAGGTCACCTGGTTGCTGAGCTGGTACATGTTGCCGTTGGCCTGGGAGCCCTCGCCGTAAATGCCGCGGACGGTCAACCCGATGCGCGAGACCGAGCGGATGATGGGGCCGATCTGGGAAAGCAGGGTCAACGCCGGCAGGTGCAGCATCACCGAGGCGCGCATGCCCGTGCCCGCGTTGGTGGGGCAGGCGGTTAGGTAGCCGTAGCGTGGATCGAAGGCATAGCCGCCCCTTTCCAGGGCGTCGTCCGTCCGGTTGGCCTTCTCCAGTGCCTCGCCCAGGGAAAGCCCCGGCAAGATGGCCTGGATGCGCAGGTGGTCCTCCTCGTTGATCATCACATACACGCTGCCCTCCAGCAGCTCCACCAGCGCGCCCTCGTCGCGCCTGGCAAGTTCCGGGGAGATGCGGTGTTGCTCCACCAGCTCCTCCCTGGCCAGCTGGGACAGATCCGCCATGCGCACCATATGCGGCACGCCCAAATCGGGCGCGGCCTGCAGGCTCTGCATGGTCCTGTCCAGCACGCTCTGGGCCAGCTCCTGGTTCATGCGGGACGGGAAGGCGAAGTCCTCGTAATTCCTCGCCAGGCGAATGCGCGAGGAAAGGGCGATGGTATCCTCCATGTCATTCCGCCTCCTTTTGCAACGCCTTGATCTGATCGCGCAGGCTTGCGGCCCGTTCGAAATCCTCCACGGCCACGGCCTTTTCCATTTCCTCTTTCAGGGAACGGATGCGGTCCTGGTCGATGGTCTTCTCCCGCAGGCTCTGGGGTAGCTTGCCCGCGTGGCGGACGCGGCCGTGCATGCGGGCGAGCACCGGCTCCAGCTGGGCGGAAAAGGCCTTGTAGCACTTGGCGCAGCCCAAGCGCCCCTTGGACTTAAACTCCTCGTAGGCCATGCCGCAGCCTGGACAGCGCAGCCCCTCGGCGGGCGCCTCGCCGTTTTGCTCTTCCTTTAGGAAGCCGGCCATCAGGTCGCCCAGGGAGATGCCGTCCAGCAGCTCCTGCTTGTGCTTGGCCAGGCATTGGGCGCAAAGCATCTTCTCATAGCTTTTCCCGCCGGAGATGGTGGTAAACCGCACGTTGGCCTCGCGGATGCCGCATTCTTCACATAACATAGGTTTCTCCCCCTTGACATAGACCCCTATAGAGTATTATTGCTCGTTTTTCAGGAAAAGCAGCGCGCTTTTGAGCTGGGCTGCGCGAAGGCGGCCGCCTTGGGCGCCGGGAAGCAGCGTTTCGCCCATGGCCGCGTAGAGCAGCGAGGCCTCCCGCCTGGTCAACAGGCCCTGCTTGCAGAGCGAGACCAGCAGCTCCTTGGCCTCTTGGCCGTTCAGCGTCTCGGGCATGGCCTCGCACAGCGCCTGCAGCGCCGAAGCCTTGTCGGCGTCGATGCGGCAAACGCGCACGTAGCCCCCGCCGCCCCTGCGGCTCTCGATGCGGTAGCCATGCTCGCAGGTGAACCTGGTGGAAAGCACGTAGTTGATCTGGGACGGGGCGCAGCCAAAGCGCGCGGCCAGCTCGTTCCTCTGCAGCTCCACCTGGGTTTCATCGCCCTGCAACAAGGCCTTGATGAAGCTTTCGATGGCGTCGCTCACGCCGGAAGCCATGTTCCCGCCCCCTTTGACTTTGACTTTCTTTGACCTACAGTTATTATAGCAAACTCGGCGTTCCGCGCAAGTTAAAAAAGAATAAACAACGCTGGCAACAAGAAAAGCCCCTTTCGGGGCTTTTTTCGCGCGGACGCTATCGCAACAGCGCGCCAAGGTCGTAGGGGGTTTCCTGGTAGACGTAGTAGTTGAGCCAATTGGCAAACAGCAGATTGGCGTGGGAACGCCAGGTGACCATGGGCTCGCGGCTCGGGTCGTCGTCCGGGAAATAATGCCTGGGCACAGGCATGTCCATGCCCTTGGCGCGGTCGCGCTCATACTCGTTTTTCAGGGTATCGGCGTCGTACTCGCAGTGGCCCGTGACGAAGACATGCTTGCCGTCCCTGGAGGCGATCAGGTAAGCGCCCGCCTCGTCGGAGCAGGCGAGCACCTCCAGCTCCGACACCTTGACAAGGTCCTCCATCCGCACCTCGGTGTGCCGGGAATGGGGGGCGTTGAACACATCGTCAAAGCCGCGCACCAGAGGGGCTTGTCTGTTGAGCACCCGGTGGGCAAAGACGCCGTGCATCTTGCTGGGCAGGGGATACTTTTCCACGCCGTAGCGGTAAAAGAGGCTGGCCTGGGCAGCCCAGCAAATGTACATGGTGGAAAAGACGTGCTTCTGGGCCCAATCCATGATGGCGGTCAGCTCCTGCCAATAGAACACGGACTCATACTCCAGCTGCTCCACGGGCGCGCCGGTGATGATGAGGCCGTCGAAGCTGGTATCTTGAATCTCGTCGAAGGTCTTATAGAAGGTCTCCAGGTGTTCCAGCGGCGTGTGCTTGGAAAGGTGGGTGGCGGTGCGCAGCAGGGTGACCTCCACCTGCAGAGGCGTGTTTCCGATGACGCGCAGCAATTGGGTCTCCGTCACCACCTTGGTGGGCATGAGGTTGAGCACGGCGATGTGCAGCGGGCGTATGTCCTGCTGGGCCGCGCGGCTGGTGGTCATGACGAATATGTTTTCCTTGGCCAGGATGTCGATGGCTGGCAGGTTATCCTGAATCTTAACGGGCATGGGCATCCTCCTCGATAACATGGGACGCGCCCGCATGCCTTGCGGGCGCCAACCAAATAACCATACCCAACCTGGGCTTTGGATGTCTATCCCGCTATTGTAAAAACTTTTGTTTGGTTGGAGCGGATTTAGGAAAACGACGCAAGTTTTGAAACCTTCCCCCGCGCGGCCTCGTCAATAACTGTGATATGCCTCCGCGCTGCCCGCTAATTTGCGGCTTTTCCAACGGATCGACGAAAGCGCCGTCTTTGGGCCTTGCGAAAGTGTGACAAACCCAGTATAATACATTTGGCATCTCCCCATATAAGACGATATGATCAGTCCAAGGAGCGCACGTCTTGCTCAATATTGCACAAACACCACCAAAGGAGGACCTTGTTAACCATGAAAAAGTCATTGCTTCCCGTGCTGCTGTTGGCCCTGTTGCTCTGCTTCACCGCATGCAACTCCAACACGTTGGATCCCGTCATCTCCACCACCCCCAGCGCCGATGCCGGCGAGGCTTCCCCTGGCGCGGACGGCACCGCCGCCCCCACCCCCACGGTGGCCCCTGTCGCCGAACCGGATTACGCCGTGGTAGAGGTTTCCGACGCGGGCTTTGATGATCTGTATAACCAGTCCACCTACGTGCTGTTGGGCACCGTTGAGGACGACGGCGTGGAATGGAATTCCTGCCGCGCCCCCGGGGACGCCTCCAAGCCCAACGAGACCGTCTTTGAGATGGACATGTCCTTTAAGTTCACCATCGTGGAGTGCCTCAAGGGCGACCTGAAAGCCGGCGACACCATCCAGTACAACGTCCACTACCGCGATAAGTATCCTGGGGAGGACGACTATACCGTGGACGCCAATTACCTGGCGCCGGTCAAGGGCAACACCTACCTGATCTTCGTCGAGCCCGATCCCGAGGAGGCGCTCAAGCAGTACTGCTACCCCGGCATTGAGCCCCACTGCTTCGAGCTCAAGGACGACACCCTCTACATCTACACCAACCGCGAGATTAAGGACACTTGGGCGGATGGCCAGGGCGTCGAAGGCGTAAAATATGCCTCTGCAAAATTGGAAATGGGCATTGAAGACGCAGCTGAATAAAGTACATGCGCACCAATGGAAAAAGCGGCATGATCCAAAGGGTCATGCCGCTTTTTCTTCCTCATTTTTAGCCTATTCCGCGGAGCGCTCGCGCTTACGGAACAGCAGGGAAATCGACCAAAGGCCCGCGATGCCGACGATGGAATAGATGATGCGCGCCAATACGGTCGCCTGGCCACCAAAGATCCACGCAACCAGGTCGAACTGGAACAGGCCCACAAGCAACCAGTTGATGGCGCCGATGATCACCAGGATCAAGGCCAATCTGTCCATATCACCACAACTCCTTCATGTTATTTGGCTTGTGGCTAGTATGCGACGGGCGCGCGCGCCTTATTCTCCCTTTGCCGCCAAACACACCGAGGGTTTTAGGAAAAATCGTTTCTGGGGTCCCGGCTTCCGCCTCGCTCCTTGAGAAATTCCACCTCAAAGCGGTCGAACGACACGCTTTCCACAAAATGTTCCGGCAAGAACAGCGTGCGGCCGAAGCGCTCCATGTCCGCCTCGTGCTTGGGCAGCCAAAGCGGGCGGGGAATATCCAGCTGGTAGCAGCAAAGGTCCACCGCCTCGCGGGCGCCCTCCAGATCCGCGCGGTCCACCTCCACCACCACGTCCTGCATGATCTTATGTTTTTTTCGCAAGATGCCCCAAAGACGTACCATCCCCGCATCCCCTTTCCTCGGCGTTGTAGTTCCCATTGTAAACGAAAAAACCGGCGCTGTCCACGTTGCCCATTTTGTTTTACAATACGGAACTTTTCTTGTGGGTTTCTCACGAAATTCCCAATTTGCCTTGTGGTTTTAGACGGATCGGGCTATACTTGGAAGCGGAGCATGCCCTTAGGCATGGAAAAAAACGCCGATCATGGCAATGGAGGGACAGAAGACATGGCACTCACCATCACAGACGTACGCGCCATTTGCACCGCCCCCCAGCGCATCCCGCTGGTGGTTGTGCGCGTGGATACCAGCGAGCCCGGGCTCTACGGCCTCGGCTGCGCCACCTATACCCAAAGGTTCCTGACCGTGGCCCATGCCGTGGACACCTATATGAAGCCCCTGCTCGTGGGCAAGGATCCCACCCGCATCGAGGACATCTGGCAAATGGCCATGGTTAGCCCCTATTGGCGCAACGGCCCCATCCTCAACAACGCCATTTCCGGCGTGGACCAAGCCCTTTGGGACATCAAGGGCAAGATGGCCAACATGCCCGTCTATGAGCTGCTTGGCGGCAAGGTACGCGAGGGCGTTCGCGTCTACCGCCATGCGGACGGCAAGACCTTGGAAGAGGTCGGCGACCGCATGCAGGCCTTCATGGAGGACGGCGTGCAGGTGGTCCGCGTGCAGTGGGGCGGCTATGGCGGAAATGCCGGCGGCAAGATGCAGAACGTGAACCTGCCCCCGGAAGGAGCCTGCGAGGGCGCCTACTACGATCCCCTGCAGTACCAGCTGTCCGTCACCAAGCTCTTCGATTATATCCGCAACCGCTTCGGCTTTGGCATCGAGCTTTGCCACGACGTGCACGAGCATCTGGATCCCATCGAGGCCGTGCGCCTGGCCCGCGAGCTGGAGCCCTACCGGCTGTTCTTCTACGAGGATTCCCTGGCTCCCGAGCAGATCGAGTGGTTCCGCATCATGCGCCAGCAGACCTGCACCCCCATCGCCATGGGCGAGCTGTTCAACAATCCCCGCGAGTGGACCCCGCTCATCGCGGAAAAGCTCATCGACTATATCCGCGTGCACACCAGCCAGATCGGCGGCATCACGCCTTCGGTCAAGCTGGCCCACTTCTGCGAGGCCTTCTCCGTTCGCACCGCCTGGCACGGCCCCGGCGACGTGTCCCCCGTGGGCCATGCGGCCAACATCCACATGGATCTGGCCCTGTGGAACTTCGGCATCCAGGAGTGGTCCGGCTTCAACCAGGCCTCTTTGGACGTCTTCCCCGGCTGCCCCGAGCTGCGCAAGGGCTATGTCTACGCCAACGACAAGCCCGGCCTTGGCATCGACATCGACGAGGAGCTGGCCAAGAAGTTCCCCTGCGACGAGCGCCTGCCCCAGTGGACCAACTGCCGCCGTCCGGACGGAACGCTGCAGCGTCCCTAAAACACGCCCTTCTTTCCGCATTGCCGGGGGTTCTCCCCGGCAATGCCCGTTTTAGCCCGAGGTCCCCTCCGGCTTGCCGGCGCGGACAGGGCGCGCAAAGGAGGTTTTTGCCATGCTCTTTGGCGTAAGCAGCTACAGCTTTTGTCAGGCGGTGCAACAGGGCCGCATGACCACCTTCCAGATCGTGGATACGGCCGCCCGCATGGGCTTTGACGCCATCGATTTCGCCGTTTTGCAGCTGGACGGCAAGACCATCGAGGAGGCGGCCCCGCTGTTGGCCCGCCAATGCCGCGACGCGGGCATCCAGGTAAAGAACTACGCCGTGGGCGCGGATTTCCTGCTCCACCCCGTTTCCCAGGAGGTGGAGCGGCTCAAGCGCGAGGTGGACGCCGCCGCCGTTCTGGGGGCCAAGACCCTGCGCCACGACGCCACGTCCGGCATCCCCAAGGGCTTTGCCGGTCCCCGGGGCTTTGCCGACGTTGTAGACCGCATTGCAGATGGCTACCGCGCCGTGACGGAATACGCGCAAGCCGCCGGCATCCGCACCATGGTGGAAAACCACGGCTTCTTCTGCCAAGATTCCGACCGTGTGGAGCTGCTGCTCAACCGGGTGGATCATCCCAATTTCGGCCTCTTGCTGGACATCGGCAACTTCCTCTGCGTGGACGAGGACCCCCTCAAGGCGGTGGGCCGCCTGGCCCCCTACGCCTTCCACGTGCACGCCAAGGACTTCCACATTAAGCCCGCCTGGGCCGTGGATCCAGGCGCGGGCTGGTTCCGTTCCCGCGGCGGCGCCTATCTGCGCGGGGCCATTGTCGGCCATGGGGAGGTGCCCGTGCAGGCGGCCCTGCAGCTGATCCGGGCGGCCGGCTACGACGACGTGGTGGCCCTGGAATTCGAAGGGCTGGAGGCCTGCGAACAGGGCGTGGCCCTGGGGTTGGAAAACCTTCGCCGCTTCGTCGCCTAATTCCCTTTTAGCAAGCCAAAGGCGCCCAGGAACACACAAATGCATCCTTGGGCGCCTTTTTCTATCCATTTGGCGCTAGAGCCGCTTGACCATGAAGTACTCCTTGCGCAATCCTCCGTCCTTTAGGCAAATGGCGTCGGGCTTGGCGGCCACCATCTCAAAGCCCAGCTTTTTATACAGCCCAATGGCTCTCTCGTTCCCCTCGATGACCTCCAGCTCCACCTGCATCAGTCCCCTATCCTTGGCCACGTCTAACAGCTGCCGCAGCATGGCCGTACCTAGGCCAAGGCCCCAGTGCTTCCGTTGGAGCATGATGGCAACGGTGGCGCGATGACGCATCTTTCGCTGCTGGTAGAAGTTGATTTGGCAATTGCCCACCATTTCCCCTTCCACCAAGCAGACCAGCATCAGGCTGTCACCCGATTCGTTGAGCCGCCTCACAAAGGCGATCTCTTGTTGCAGGCTTATGTCGCATTCCTCGGGGCTTCGCAACAGGAACTCCGTCTCCCCCGTGCAACGGCGCAGCAGTTGGAGCAACTCGGCGGCGTCGCTCTCCCTTGGGCTACGAAGCAGGGCTTGCCTGCCATCCTT
>CALWRM010000024.1 GCA_944383925.1 uncultured Clostridia bacterium | reverse complement strand
TGCGGTGCTTCTTTGAATTGGTTTGATAATAATGATACGGTTTCATATGGTTTCACTAAAAAATGAAACCATAGCGCCAGATATGAAACCATTGTGAAATTATTACTGTTTTCCAGATTGTTTCCCTATTAGTTTTTCAATTCTTGCGATATACGAATCAGCCTTGTCTGCGTATTCCTTACGCTCCCTCTTTAACTTCTTAACAAAACGCAGAGCATCATTATATCTCTTTGCAGTAATGTACAAATCTGCTAATTCAAAATGCCATTTTGAGCCACGGAACAACAATCCATCATTTTCCCAACGTATTTCCCAAAAGGCAATATACGAATTGATATCTTTGTTTTCATCATATTCTTTTCTTGCCGATTGTACTGCTTCCAACTGCTGGTCTTGTGTTTTAAGTTCCTTAAACAATTGGGGATTGACCTTTTTCAAGGTTTCCATGGTTTTTGCATTGCTTTCGGCTGTTTGCAATCCCATTTTCTTCTCTTGTTCTGCCACAACCGCTTTCCAGTTAGTCTTATCCCCTGTGCCAAGCAATTTGTTGATACTCCACACACTGAAGGTCATACCAAAACGGGCATCTTCTGTGGTCTTGTTGTGTGCCTTATGCATATAAGGAACATATTCGTTTTCGATCAATTCACGCTGTCCCAATTCTGTCAGCATATACTTGGTTTGAACACCAGTTGCAAGCAATTCCGCTTCAGAGAACACATCTGCTACACGCATAACAAGGTCTGCTTTCTTGCCAGAAGTAGTCAACTCCTTGGAAGTCAGAAGTTCTTTTAACTGCGGAATTGTAAAGTTATTAAGAGATTCCTTTGCTGTGGCGAAGACAATGTAGCCCCTATTTTCAAGGCTCTTTAGGGCTGCACCAACATCTCTGATTCCGTATTCAAACCACCAAAATCCCGGATAACCATTCTTTGGACCGGGGTAGGTACCATACGAACAGTATTCCAACAATAAGATTTCAGCGGGGTATAGTCCTGTCCTTGAAGGAATTGCGGTCTTTTTTCTTTCCTCAAAGGATATCACCCTTTTCTCAAACGAAGTGCCAGAAAAAGCTACATCAGTATAGTATGAATCGTTTTGGTAGTATTTTTTGTCTGATTCAGGCACGGAGGGTTTTGCGGGTTCTTGTTTAGGAACTACGGGGTTCGGCTTTTTGAAAAAATCAAACAGTCCCATAATACATTCTCCTTTTCTGTACATACGATGCATAATACTGTATAAATCGTATCAAAAAAATTCTCAATTTTCAATGACAATGAAACTTTCTATGTATTACAATAAAACTATTTGAGCCACGATGAAACCAACTCAATAATAAAAGTTTCCTCGTGATCTTTAAGTGAATGAAAATGGGCGGGTTCAAGTCCCCTTACTTCAACTTTGGTAGAGTTAATTATGATACGATGAAACAATTCTATTATGCCGAAAGGGGAGAAAACCTTGTGTCACAAGGAATTTCGGATATAGAAAAAGCACGATGGTTTCGTATCAAAACCATCGTGCTTATATGGTGGAGCATAGGGGATTCGAACCCCTGACCTCAACGATGCGAACGTTGCGCGCTACCAACTGTGCTAATGCCCCAAGCACGCGGCAAACCTCCAGCGGTTTGTATCGCAGGGCATATCATACCACACTTCCCCCCGAAATGCAAGGGGCCTTTCGAGAAAAAACGGCGAAGCGGCGGGCGCGCATAAGGCCGCCCATGGCGGGGAAGAGTAGCTTTTAGGATCAACTTCAGGAGGGCCGAAAGCATGAAGCGCTTGAGCAAGCTCGCAGGTTTACCCGTGGTGCTGCAGGCAACGGGCAAGCGCGTCGCCCGGGTGGAGCGGGCCTGCCTTTCCGACGACGGCCAGCAGCTTTCCGGCGTGGTGGTGCAGCTCTTCGGCTTTGGCAGGCGCAGGCGCTTTGTGGAGTTTGGCAATATCCTGCTCTTTGGCCAGGTAAGCCTGCAGGTGCTTTCCCTTTGCCGGGTTCCGCCCGCCCATCGGGAGGCGGCGGGCAACCGGCGGGTGTACGACACCTCCGGCGAGCTGTTGGGCTGGATGACGGACGGCCTGTTGGACGAAAACGACGGCCGCATCCGCGCCCTGGAGCTATCCTACGGCTACCTCGACGATTTAAGCCTGGGCAGGGTCTGGGTGCGGGACTTCGCCAGCCAGGCCTGCGGCTTTATCGCCGCCCGCCCGCCGGAGCCGGCGGGCAACGCCAACCAATCCTAATTTTCAAAGGGGGAAGTTTCAACATGTTCTTCGCAAAGCGTCCATCCAGACTCGGTCTTGGCATGGTGATGGGTTCCATGCTCACCCTGGCCGCGGTCGGCGCCGCCGTCTGCTGCTACCCGCCTTCCCGCTGCATGGCCGAAAAGCTCTACCGCAAGGGAAAGCGCAAGCTGTCCGGCATGGGCCTGCTGCCCTAGGGCGAAGGTCCGCCGCTTCTGGGCCCGAAAAAAGACGCGAAGGGAGGCATGGGGGCCTTGGGTAAAAAACTCGCTTGGGCGCTGGGCGGCCTGGCCGCGCTGGCGCTGCTGGTGGTCTTCCGACAGGTGGTGGGCCGCTTGCTGCTGCTCCTCTTGCTCTCGGCCACCCTTGCCTACCTGCTGACGCCCTTGGCCTCGCGCCTGCCCTTTTCCAAGGGTCTGAGCGCGGGGCTTTCCTTTCTGCTGGCGGCCCTGGTGTTGGCCGCCCTGGTCTACCTGGGCGTCCCGGCCCTCATCCGGCAGCTGGTCGGCCTGAAGGACAGCCTTCCGGCGGTGTTGCAGTCCGGCGCAAGCCTGTTGCAGCGGCTCAAAACGGCCCTGAGCGGCCTGGGGGTCACGGAACAGTCCATGCAGGGGCTGGAGGCCCAGGTCGCCCAGCTGCTGGGCCAGGGCGCCCAGTTGGCCGCGGGCCTCCTGGTCAGCGCCGGCAACGCCGTCGCCTCCTCCTGGTACCTGCTGCTCTCGCCCGTGCTGGCCTTTTACATGGTGCGCGACAAGGACGCCCTGTTCGACACCGTGCAGCGCCTGCTGCCCCGCCGTTGGCGAAAGCGCGCCTCGGCGCTGGGCCTGCGCATCCGCCGGGAAATCGGAGACTACGTGCGGGGCCAGCTGACGGTGTCCCTGATCACCGGCTCGCTGACCGCCCTGGGGCTTTTGCTCATCGGCCTGCCCTCCTGGCTGGTGATGGGCCTGCTCATGGTGCTCTTCAACCTCATCCCCTATTTCGGTCCCCTCCTTGGCATGGTGCCCATCCTGGTGTTTTCCATCCCCAGCGGCCCGACCGCCGCCCTGCTGGGCGCGCTGGTGGCCCTGGCGGCCCAGCAGGTGGAAAGCCTGGTGGTGGCCCCGCGCATCATCGGCCAGGCGGCCCAGCTCCATCCGGGCCTGGTCATGCTCAGCCTGACGGTGGGCGGCTGGGTGTTCGGCTTTGCCGGGCTCTTCTTCTCCATTCCCGCGGTTTTGAGCATTCGAGCGCTGCTGGAGACATTGCGGGACGCCCGCATGCAGGCTTAAAGCAAAATCGATTGAATTGTTGGCCGCCCTATTGTATAATTGTCGCATGTGAAGAAAGGGAGGCGGTCCCATGAGCGAGCAGTTCAACGATACCCTGCGCTTCAAGCTGGAGAATTCCGTGTCCATGAACGCCCATGACATCCTGATGAGCGTCTATGCCGCCCTCAAGGAAAAGGGCTACGATCCCATCAACCAGATCGTGGGCTATCTCATCTCCGGCGATCCCACCTACATCACCAGCCACAACAACGCCCGCTACCTGATCCGCCAGCTGGAGCGGGACGAGCTCATCGAGGAGCTGGTGCGCTCCTACGTGCTTGATAATGACAAATAGGCCGCGGGCCGTGCTGGCCCTGGACGTGGGCTCCAAGCGGATCGGCGTGGCGGGCAGCGACGCCCTGGGGCTGACCGCGCAGGCCATCGAGACTTTGCAGCGCGCCCGTCTGGAGGACGACCTGGCCCATCTGGCCCATCTGGCCGCTTCCAGGGGCGCCGAGGCCTTCGTGCTCGGCCTGCCCCGCAACATGGATGGCAGCGAGGGCTTCCAGGCCGAGGACACCCGCGCCTTTGCCCAGGCCCTGCAGGAAAAGGCGGGCCTGCCGGTGCTCTTTGTGGACGAGCGCCTGACCACCAGGGCCGCCCACAACGTGCTCATCGAGGGCAACGTGCGCCGCAAGGACCGTAAAAAGGTCGTGGACAAGCTGGCCGCGGTGCTGATATTGGAAAGCTACCTGCAAGGGCTGTAGGTGGCCCATCATCTCGTGGGGGAGGATCGTTTGCATGCAGCAGGAAACGGATAGCCTGGTTACCTTGGTGGATGAGGACGGCAAGGAGGTCGTCTTTCAACACCTCGTCACCATCGAGCACAAGGGCAGCGAATATGCCATGGTGGTGCCCGTGGAGGGCCTGGACGACGAGGACGAATCCCTCGTGGTCCTGAAAATCGTGCCCGGACAGGACGGCGAGGAGGACTGCTACGAGGGCGTGGTGGACGAAAAGCTCCTGACCGCCCTGTATGCCAAATATGTAGAGCTCATGGAGGAGCTGGACGACTAGGTCCAGCTCCTCCTCCAACAGGGGGGCGCCGGCGCAAGCCGGCGCCCCCCTGTTGATCCCCGGCGTTTTGCCCAAACCGCCTTAACCCCTCGCAAGCTCCGCGCAGCCATACCCCCGTTAACCCCCGGCATTTTCCCCAAGCTCCCCACCAAAGCCCAACCGCCGCAACCGCTTCCCCGCTAACCCCCGGCGTTTGCCTAATCTCCCCGCCAAAGCCCACCGCCGCAATCCCTCGCAAACTCCGCGCAACCACGCCCTCTGCCTAACCCCCGGCGCTTTGCCCCTCCTCCCCGCCATAGCCAACCGCCGCAAACCCTCGCAAGCCCCCGGCGCTTTGCCCCTACTCCCCGCCAAAACCCAACCGCCTCAACCCCTCGCAAGCTCCGCGCAACCGCTCCCCTGTTAGCCCCCGGCGCTTGCCTAATCTCCCCTCCAAAGCCCAACCACCGCAATCCTTCGCAAGCTCCGCGCAACCATACCCCCGTTAACCCCCCGCGCTTTGCCCCAACTCCCCGCCAAAACCCAACCGCCTCAACCCCTCGCAAGCTCCGCGCAACCGCGCCCCCGTTAGCCCCCAGCCCTCTCGCGTTGCACAACGAAAAAAAGGCGCTTCGCTCAGCGTCAGCGTCCCCTTATCCCCTCTCCGCCTCCCCCTTTGCGGGGGGATGCCCGAGGGGGGGCTCGCCCCCCTTCGGCCCCCACCCCCTCCTGGGACGGGGCCTTGGTCCCGGCCCGGGAGGGGGTGGTTCCGTCTCCCTATTCTCTATTCTCCCATTGGCTCTATGCCCGCTCCTCCTGCCGCAGCTGCCCGGTCACAGGGTCCCTGGAGAAGCGCTTTAGGAACTCCCAGGTCAGCCTGGGCAGGGACACCGTGGGCCAATGGGGCGCGCCCTCGATCAGCCCAAAGCGGGTGATGCGCATGCCGTCGGCGCTCACGCAATCGCCCAAGTAGTACTTGCGGCCCTCGTGCAGCTCCACCTTCGTCTCGTCCAGCAGGGTGCCCAGCTTGCGCTCGGTCTCGTTCTGGGAGGCAAGCGCGCCCCGGATGCATTCCTCCACCGCGTAGGTCTTGCAGCCGTTGACCCTGCGCCAAAGCTGCACGCCCCAGGTCTTCCCCTCGGCGTCCATGCGCAGCCTGCCGCCGGATAAGTCCTTGCCCTTGCAGAAGGGCGCCACGGAGGTGAATTCGTTTTCGCCCACGAAGTGCACCACGGGCATGCGGACCTTGGCCGCCCTGCGGATGGTCTCCTCGGTCACCGGCAGGGGATCGTAATGGATGGCGGCGTCCGGCAGGGGATCGGTGGTGCCGTCCAGCACGCTGTGGATCTTGCCGACGTTCAGGTCGCTTTCGCCGTCCGATCCGCCGTAGATCATGCCGCCGATGCCCAGGCCCGTGAACAGTTCCGGCCTATGCAGGCCGGAGATGCTGGCGCGGAAGCCGCCGAAGGAATAGCCCACCAGATACACCCTCGCCGTGTCCACGGGCATGTTGGCCTTGGCGTATGCCAGCAGCCTTTCCAGGTTCTCCAGGTTCTCGTCCTCGGGAATCAGCACGCAAAGCCGTTCGGCCGCGGCGATGTGGGTATAGCCGTAAAACTCAGCCAGATAGATGGGGTTGTGCGCGCCGTGGAGCACGATCAACAGCGGCCTTTTTTCGCCCTCCTTCGCGTCCACGGGCACGAAGGAGGCCCACTTGCTGCGTATATCGCCCTCCGTCCAGCGGTGCAGCTCCTTCACCAGGCCCTTTTCCCTCCAGAAGGCGAACACCGCCTCGTCGTCCTCCTGGGGGTGCTCCAGCAGAAACCTCGCCTGGTCCACGAAGTTCCTGCCCGTTTCGCTGGCTGCGTAGGCCGCCGGGTCAAAGTCCTGGTTTCCCATGGGTTGCAGGATGCTCTTGGGGTATTGCATATGTTCTCCCGTCCCTTCCTTATCCATATCTTAACAATATCCCTTTTCTTCTCCGCCGGTCAAGCCAAAATCCTCGCGCGCAGCCAAAGAAAAAAACGGCCCGCCGCAGCCAAGGCTGCGGCGGGCCGTTGCCCGTATCGTTTGCTCTTCCTACCTCTGCACGCGGCCGGAGGCGTTGCCCTTCATCAGGGACTTGACCTCGTCCAGGGAGACCATGTTGAAGTCGCCCTCGATGGTGTGCTTCAGCGCGGAAGCGGCCACCGCGAACTCCACGGCGCCCTGGTTGTCGTACCCGTTGCGCAGGGCGTAGATCAGGCCGGAGCCGAAGCTGTCGCCGCCGCCCACGCGGTCCACGATGTGGATGGAGTACTTCTTGGAGACGGAGATCTCGCCGGACTCGGCGTCGTAGAGCATGCCGGACCAGTTGTTGTCGGAGGCGGAGATGCTCTCGCGCAGGGTGATGGCGATCTTCTTGCAGCCAAAGCGATCCACCAGCTGCTTGGCGACGGACTTATAGCCCTCCACGCTCAGCTTGCCGGTGTTGATGTCGGTGGCGTCGGCATGGATGCCGAACACGTCCGCGGAGTCCTCCTCGTTGGCAATCAGAACATCCACGTAGGGCACCAGCTCGCTCATCACCTGGCCGGCCTTCTCGCGGGACCAGAGGTTCTTGCGGTAGTTCAGGTCGCAGGAGATGGTGATGCCGCGGGCCTTGGCGGCCTTGCAGGCCTCCAGGGTGACGGCGGCGGCGCCGTCGGAGATGGCCGGGGTGATGCCGGTCCAGTGCAGCCAGGTGGCGTCGGCCAGGATCTTGTCCCAATCGAAGTCGCCGGGCTTCACGGCGGACATGGCGGAATACTTGCGGTCATACACCACCTTGGAGGGACGCATGGAGGCGCCCTTCTCGCAGTAGTAGATGCCAAGGCGCTCGCCCTGGCGGGGAGCCATGGAGGTATCCACGCCGAACCAGCGCAGGGAATTCAGGCACGCATCGCCGATGGGGTTCTTGGGGATGGCGCACACAAAGGCGGCCTCCTCGCCGTAATTGGCCAGCGAAACGGAAACGTTGGCCTCCGCGCCGCCAAAGACCACATCAAAGCTATTGGTCTGCTGCAGGCGGTAATAGCCTGGAGGGGAAAGACGAAGCATGACTTCGCCGAAGCATACGACCTTGCCCATAATGAGTCACTCCTTTGCCGTTTGTCCTTATGTAAGGGCCCGACGCCCTCGTTTCTCCTACCTATAGTAATGCAGCCAAGGCCCGGATGTCAATCGTTTTCGCCATCCTCTTCCGCATGGCGAAACCCGGTTTCAAATCGCAAAACACCCTGCCTAGTCGCCCTGCACGGTGTCGTCCAGCTCCCAGCCCAGGGTCTCGTACATGCCCCGGCGGTCCTTCTTGTCGTTGCGCAGCTCGCGGCTGGCAAACTTGGCCACGTCCTTGGCCACGGCCCTTGGCACCACGATCACGCCGTCGCCGTCCGCCACGATCACGTCCCCCGGGTACACGGCCACCCCGCCGATGGCCACGGGCACGTTCTTTTCCGCAAAGCGAATGCGGCATTGGTCCATCTTTTGCGAAACGAAATAGCTCCACACCGGGATCTTTTGCAGGATGCACTCATCCGTATCCCGAATGCCGCCGCCGTTGGTGACGATGCCCCTCGCGCCCTTGATCTTGCAGGACAGGGCGTTGGCCGAGCCCATCAGCCCCACGTCCACGCCGCTGACGTCCAGGGCGATGAAGTCGCCCTCCTCGATCTCCTCCATCCAAGGATAGGTGGCCACGTTGCCGTAATACCAGCCGGACCACTTGGTGTATTCCTCGCCCCGCAGGTTCGGCACGGGCCCCTCGAAGGGCAGGTACCGGGCCGTTCTGGCGATGCCCACCGCCTTGGTGCGGTAGATGGGGCGAATGCCGTGGTCCATGGTGCCATAGTGGTGGTAGCCCATCCAGTCCATGCCGTCGCGCACATCCGCCACGCGCAGGGGCTCGAACAGGGCCAGCAATTCCTTGTTTTCCGCGTTCATGAAATCCCCCCCAATTCGATTTTTTGTTTGCGGGGCCGTCCCCGTTCATGGTACCGCGTTTGCCTCCGGGCTGTCAACGCCTTGGCTTCCTTTTTTTCCGCCGGCTCATATCGCCGCCGCCGCAGGGCATACTAAGGACGGACGATCCCGCGCGGGCCGCGCGGGGCGCCGGACCCATCTTGGAAACGGAGGAACGCGCCATGCTCAATTCTTCTCGGGTTTACGGAAACCAACACATCTGCTGCAACGTGGAAAGCTGCGTCTACAACGACGCCAAGAACTGTCACTGCACCCTGGAGAGCATCACCGTGCAGCCCAACTGCAACTGCAACACCGGCAAGGCCGACGGCGAATGCTGCTGCGGGGACTACAGGTGCAAGTGCTGAAGCGCCGCGCGCAGGCGGCCGGGAAGGAAAGGGCGTGGGCCCTTTCCTTCCCGGCCGTTTTGGCCCTTCGGACAAAAAAATCTCCGTTTTGCAAAATTTGCCCTTGCTTTTTCCCGGCCGCACTGGTATACTATGTACCGTTCCGACGCAAGGCATGCTGATATAGCTCAGCAGGTAGAGCACCTCCTTGGTAAGGAGGAGGTCACCGGTTCGAGTCCGGTTATCAGCTCCAGTCATCCGCCCCGGCAAGTCTCTTGCCGGGGCGGATTCTTTCTTCCCGAGCGGGACAAGTTAAATCTGCATAAAGGCTTTGCCTTTTCCCCATGGCCCAGCTATACTAAAAAGAGCGCTCCTTATAAAGAGGAAACTATTTTTCAGGGGGTACCATGCAAACAACTCGCGTGCGGCGCTATTTTCAGCCCGACTTCTTCCAGGCGGTCCTGGCCATCGCCCTGCCGATGACCGCGCAAAACTTCATCATGTCCGCCGTCAACATGGTGGACGTGGTGATGATCGGCGCCTTGGGCGACGTGGCCATCGCCGCCGTCGGCGTGGCCAACCAGGTCTTCTACATCTACTCCATCCTGCTCTTTGGCATCTATTCCGGCGCGGCGGTGTTTTTGTCCCAGTTCTGGGGCCGCAGGGATATCGGCGGCATCCGGCGCACCATGGGATTGATGCTGGTGCCGGGCATCGCCTTTTCGCTGCTGTTCACCCTGGCCGCGGAGCTGGCGCCGGATCTTCTGATGGGCATCTACTCCAAGGACCCGGCCGTGATCGAGGCCGGCCGGGACTATCTGCGCATCGTGGGCTTCTCCTACCTGCTCAATGGCGTGGCCTTCGCCTATGCCTTTACCTGCCGCTGCACCGGCCAGGTAAAGCTGCCCATGGCGGCCTCCATCGCCTCGGTCTTGACCAACGTTGTGTTCAACTATCTGCTCATCTATGGCCGTTTGGGCCTGCCCCGTCTGGGCTTGGCCGGCGCCGCCCTGGCCACGGTGCTGGCCCGCGTTCTGGAGTGCGCCATCCTGCTTTTTGTGGTCTATCGCAGGGGGCTTCCCGC
>CALWRM010000023.1 GCA_944383925.1 uncultured Clostridia bacterium | reverse complement strand
GCTGGGCCAGCAGCTCGTCCAAATCGTCATACAGCGCCTCCAGCTCATCCTTGGAATAGCGCCGCTGGGGATAATCGTTCCAGCCGCCCTGGCCGCCGGTCGCTCCGGCCGCTCCGGCCGCTGGCTTGGCCCCGCCGCGGCCGGCCGCCTGCCTGGCCTCGTGCTCCCTGCGCGCCGCGTCCGCGTCCCGCACGTCCTTGGCCAGCCATTGGGAGAGGATGCCGTTCATCATGGCGAAGGGATTGTCCGCATGGCGCGCATACTCCGCCGCCAGCAGCAGCAGCTCCATCCCCGCGCCCCTGTCCTGCCAGGCCTTGAGCTGGGCCCGGTCCTCTCTGGTGGGGCTTCTGCGGATCCCCGCGGCCCGGAACAGCGCCTGCAGGGCCTGGTTTTGCGCCTTGCTCCTGTCCAAATGCTCCCGCACCTGCCGCCCCTGGGTCAGGCCCTCAGCCTGCCAGGCAACCAGCAGGGTTTCCAGCTCCTGGGGGGTGCCCCTTCCCTGCCTTTGCAGATAGCCCGCCGCCAGCACCAGCGCCTCCTGGTCGAAGCCCTGGGCCTGCCAGCCCGCGTATAGGCCCAGCAGCTCCTCCGTCACCGTGGCGGACGCCGCGCCCAGGCTGGCGAGCACCTCCCGCAGCCCAGCCCTTTGCCTCTCGTTCTCCTCCAGCTGCTGGGGCGTGCGCAGGTTTTGCCCGCGGCGCTTTTTCAACACCGCGTCCACATAGGCGAAGTTGGGGTTGGCGATCTTGGTGGTCTCCGCGCAGGCGCGCAGTACCTCCTCCAGGGAAAAGCCCCATTCCTCCGTCCACTTGCGGTACAGCGCCTCCTCGTCCAGGCTGGGCGGCCTGCGCGGGCCCAGCTGCTTGACCACCTGCCGCGCGCCGTCGTAGTCCGCCGTCTTGGTGCGCAGATAGTCCAGCGCCGCCTCCTTGGTGGTGCAGCCCTCCTTGGCCCAGAGCCGGGCTTCCTTTTCCAGCTGATTCATGGTCAGCTTCTGCTTCCTGGCGGAGGTCTTGATCAGGTGCTCCACCAACAGCAGCACCACGTCCTGGGGCAGCTCCAGGTCCTCCATCAGGGCGTAGACGCGCTGGTAATCCTCCGCGTGCAACAGCCTGTCGCCGAACAGGTCCTGGAGGGCGTTGTTGAAGTCCTGGTAGGGCAGGGCGGCGTCCCCGCCGTGGAGCTTGCCCTCCAACAGGGCCTTTTGCAGGTTGACATAGGCATAGGACACCGGCCGGTCGGACAGGCGGCGCAGCAGGCCCTTTCGCTCCCAGTAGACAAAGGCGCTCTCCACCCGCTCCTCCTCCATGGCCAGGGCCCTGGCCACGGCCGAAAGCGTCATCTCCTTGCCCGGATTTTGGCAAAGCTTGAGGCCGTACAGGTATACCTTCACGCTGTCCCCCGGCGCCCGGGGCATGAACTCCTCCAGAAAGAGGTTCTCCACCGGCGTTACGCCGAACATGGGGTTGCTCTCGTCAAAAACACAAAGCGGCATCTTCGCCCTCCTTCCCAGCGTTCCGCGCCCGCGGCCCATAAGGCTATCTTCTATCATAGCACAGGACGGGGCCCTGGAACAGACGGTAATTTTGTTCGTCTTTTGCTCCGAGCCGCGCAACGGCCTGCATGCCCCGGCGCGGGGGCGCATATAGGATTACATAAGGAAGGCCGAAGCAAAAAGGGGGAGGGGCTGCATGAAAGGGGTTCTGCAATGGGTCAAGGGCCACTATAAGCCGCTGGCCAGCGCCTTGCTGTTTGCGGCGTTGGCGCTGTTCCTGCTGCTGGGCGCGGACGCGCCGGACGAAATCGAGATTGCGGCGGTGTATGACGAGCAGGACCACACCCTGCAGGTGGAACAGACCATCCGCTACGTCAACCGCAGCGAGCTGGAGCTGGACAGCGTCTATCTCTACCTGCACGCCAACGCCTTTGCCACCAGGGAACGGGCGCCGGTCCTGGCCTCGGAGCTGTTGCAGGCCTATCCGGAGGGCTTTTCGGAGGGCTACGCCTCCGTGGAAAAGGTGTTTGTAAACGGGGAGACGGCCGCCTGGGCCCTGGACGGCCCGCAGCAAAACCTCCTGCTGGTGGCCCTGGATGCGCCGCTGGGCAAGGGGGAGCGGGTGGAGCTGGAGCTCAGCTACACCCTGCAACTGCCGAAAAACCGCCTGCGCTTCGGCTATTCGGAGAAGGACGTCCGCCTGCTGAACGCCTTCGCCATCCCCGCCTACCACGACGGCAGCGCCTGGCAGCTGCACGAATACAGCGCCATCGGCGATCCCTTCGTCAGCACCGTGGCGGATTACACGGTCACCCTGCAGACGCCCAGCTCCTTCGTGGCGGCGGGGCCCGGCCTGCAGGGCGAGGGGGAGGACGGCGTTTGGCGCTTCAAGGCCAGGGATCTGCGGGAGTTCGCCCTGGTGCTTTGCAAGGACTACTGCGTGGCCCAGGCGGAAGGCGCCGGCCTGACGGTGCGGGCCTTTGCCTATGACCAGGAGGACGCCCAGGCGCTGGCGTCCCTCGGCGCCCAGGCCGTGGAGGTCTTCAGCGAGCTGTTCGGCGCCCTCTCCCAGGACGAGCTGCTGCTCTGCGTCGGGGATTTCGCGCTGGGCGGCATGGAATACCCGGGGCTTGTGCTGCTGGATCGCCAGCTTCTGCAGGACGACGACGGCATGCTGGAATTCGTCGTGGCCCATGAGGCCGCGCACCAGTGGTGGTATGCCGCCGTGGGCAGCGACCAGGTGAACCACCCCTGGCAGGACGAGGCCCTGACGGAGTATTCCACCCTGCTCTACTACGAGGCCGTGTACGGCCGGGAATCCATGGAATCGCTGTACCGCTCCATGATCCAACCCGTGCTGGAAGGCGGCGCCCTGGAAGGGGTCAACATGGATTCGCCCCTTTCCGCCTTTGAAACCAACACCTTTTACGACGCCCTGGTCTACCGCAAGGGCGCGGCCATGTGGCACGACATCCGCGTGCTCCTCGGCAACGACGGCTTCCTGGACGCCCTGCGCAAGTACCACCGCCAATACGCCGGCAAGCTGGCCCCGCCGGAAGCCCTGCTGCAATTGCTCGGCAAGGAGGGCAGCCAACGGGCCCTGGAATGGATCGCCGGCCAGCGATAGCGCCTCGCCGCAAAAACACACCCCCTTTTTCGCCCAGACCGCGGGATCTTGCCCTCCGGCAAAAGCCCGCGGTCTTTTGCCGCCCCAACGCGCCTCCCCCATCCCTCGCGCCCACCCGAACCCCCATCCAAAACCCCCGCCAAGCCACCCCATCTCTTTCGCCGCTATTGCTCCCAACCTCCACCCACCAACCACCCCACCGCTGCGACCGCAGCCCCTCCAGCCTCCTTCCAAGCCCCAAAACCCCGCAATCCCCCAGCCGCCTTCCAAACCCAAAACCACGCCCTACCTTCCTCCTCCCCCCCCAACCCCCACGCCCCCCCACCCCCCCCCTCCCCTCCCCTTCCCCCCCATTCCCCCC
>CALWRM010000022.1 GCA_944383925.1 uncultured Clostridia bacterium | reverse complement strand
GGCGCAGGTTCTTCTCGTCAGCTGCGCATAGTGCTGGTACAGGATCCCGAAGCGATGGACGTACTTGGCCTTCCACGGCTTTTCCTTGCCGCAAAAGTGCAGGATGGCCGTGTTCTCCATGACCCATTTCAGGTCGCAGGTCCCTCCGCTGAGCAGCAGGTAGCTGCTGTAGTTGCGCGCATCGTAATTCCACAGCACATCCTCCAAGGGAAGGATGCGCCCGCTGAACATCGCATTGAGCACATCCTGATCCGGCAGGACCAGCTCCTTGCGGTGCAGCGACACGTAGCGGAACAGCGCTTGCGGCTGGATCTCCCGCCTTCCGGCCTCCAGATCAATCAGGATCACGCCGGAGTTGTAATAGCTATGCTCAATCCCCAGGCGCAGCTGGTTGATGTTGTTGGCCAGCTCCGTCTTTCCGGTGTGGGCCGCGGCGGCAAAGAGGCGGCCCTTCAGATCCGCTTCCCATAGCGGCCGGATGGGATTGATGAGCAGCGTGTCTGGGTCCAGGTACAGCACCCGTTGGGCCGAAGGAGGAAGCAGGCAGGGCGCCAACAGCCGGTAATACATCTCCTTTGGATACTGACGGGTGACCGGCGCGCCCTGGAACAGGCTGTCCTCGACGCGGATGGGGCAAAAGTCGTAGCCGTATGCCTCGCATTGCCGGCGGACGGCCGCGAGGCGCTCCTCCGGTATGGCGCTATGGAGCAGGTAAAGGCGGACCGCTTCCCCCGGGTTGTTGACCGCCAACGAGGTAAGCAGCACCTGGAGTTGAGGCACGTAGTTTTGATCCAGCGTGGTCAAAAGGGCCATGGGTTCCATGGGTATACCACCTCTTTACATTCGCGTTCCCATGCGGCTGATGGCGACCACCACGCTGCTGACGCCCAGCAAGATCAGGTATATGCTGGCGAAACAGCGGATGGTGGCCAGCGTAAACAGGGGGTTGAACAGCATGAGGATCCCCAGGAAAAGGCCGATGATGTTGACCGTCAGGGTGAAGTAATAGGTCCCTTCTCCCGCGATGATGCGGATATCTCTCATGTGGGTCAGGCGGGAAATGCAGTGGGCGATAAACCAGATGGGGAACAGGATCGTCAACACCAGCGTGCCAATCCGCGGATACACCAGCAGCATCACGCCGGACATGACGCTCAGAATGCCCGAGATCAGGGAAAGGATTGGGCCAAAGCCCGTGTAGCGGTCCACCCGAATGTACAGGAGGATGTCCGACACGCCCATCACCACCGCGGCAATGCCATAGGCAAACACCAGGGTATTGAGGACGAGGTCCGGCTTTGCTAGGGTGAGGATGCCCAAGACAATCAACAGGATGCCGATGATCAGTTCCAACCAGCCAAAGCCCGAGCGCTTTCTCATTGCTCATTTCCTCCCATCAAGATATCCATAAACTCCTGGCCGGTGATGGTCTCCTTTTCGTAAAGAAACTTAGCCAATTCATCCAGCTTGGCACGGTTTTCCTCTAGGATGCTCTTGGCCTTTTCGTGTTGCTTCTTGACAAGCTCCACCATCTTCCGATCGATTTCCTGCTGGGTGGCGGGGGAACAGGCCGGGGAGACATCCCCGCCCAGGTACTGGTTCTGCACCGCCTCCATGGCCACCATGTCGAACTCCTCGCTCATGCCATAGCGGCTGATCATGGCCCGCGCCAGCTTGGTGGCCTGCTCGATGTCGTTGGAAGCGCCGGTGGTGACCTTGCCAAAGGCAACCTCCTCGGCCGCCCGACCGCCCGTCAGGGTGGCGATCTTGTTTTCCAGCTCCTCCTTGGTCAGCAGGTTCTTGTCCCCGGTGTCCACCTGCATGGTGTAGCCCAGGGCGCCGGAGGTACGGGGGATGATGGTGATCTTCTGCACGGGCGCGGAGTTTGTCTGCTTGGCCGCCACCAGGGCATGGCCGATCTCATGGTAGGAGACGACCATCTTTTCCTCGTTGGAGAGGATGGCGTTTTTCTTCTGGTACCCGGCGATGACCACCTCGATGCTCTCCTCCAGGTCGGCCTGGTTGACGATTGTGCGGCCGTTGCGCACGGCCCGAAGCGCCGCCTCGTTGATGATGTTGGCCAGCTCCGCGCCGGAGGCGCCGGCCGCCATGCGGGCAATGGTGTGGAAATCCACATCGGACGCGGTCTTGATCTTCTTGGCATGCACCTGCAGGATGGCCTCCCTGCCCTGCAGGTCGGGCAGCTCCACCGGCACCCGCCGGTCGAAGCGCCCGGGGCGGGTCAGGGCGGGGTCCAGGGATTCGGGCCGGTTGGTAGCCGCCAGGATCATCACGCCGTTGTTGCCCTCAAAGCCGTCCATCTCGGTCAGCAGCTGGTTGAGCGTCTGCTCGCGCTCGTCGTTTCCGCTCAGGTTGGAAGCGCTGCGCTTTTGGCCGATGGCGTCGATCTCGTCGATGAAGACGATGCAGGGCGCCTTCTCCTTGGCCTGCTTGAACAGGTCGCGCACCTTCGAGGCGCCCATGCCCACGAACATTTCCACAAACTCGCTGCCGGCGATAGAGAAGAAGGGAACGTTCGCTTCCCCGGCCACCGCCTTGGCCAGCATGGTCTTGCCGGTGCCCGGAGGACCCACCAGCAGCACGCCCTTGGGCATGGAGGCGCCCGCCTCGGCGTATTTTTTCGGGTTGTGCAGGTAATCCACGATTTCGGCAAGGCTTTCCTTGGCCTCGTCCTCCCCGGCCACGTCGGAAAACTTAATTCCCTTGGTGGACTGCACATAGACCTTGGCGTTGCTCTTTCCAAGGTCGAAGGCCATGGAATTCTTTCCGCCGCCCGCCTGTTCCATGAGCTTTTTGTTCATGTATTGACCAAGGCCGACGAACAGGAGGATGGGCAGCACGAAGGTCAGGAAAAAGCTCCACAGCGGAGAGATGGGCTCGTCGATCACCCGCGTAAATTCCGCCCCGGCCTCATGGAGCCGCAGGGTGAGGGTGGAGTCTTCCATGGGAGTGGTCATGTAGATCGCGGTCCCCTCCTTGTCCGTGAACAGGATCTGCGTGTCCTCCACCTGCACTATGCCGATGTTCTTCTCGTCGATCATGTCCATGAAGGTATCATAGCTCACCTCCATCACCTGGCTTTGCGTAAGCAGCGGGGTGATGAGCAGGTTAAACAGCAGGATGATCAAAAGCACGATGCCGTAATAGTAGAGCAGCGGCTTTTTCGGCGTTTTGACTTCTTTCATGATGGTCTCCTCTCTGGTTCTTGTTGCGTGAGCTGGGCGTAGATGGCTTCCATCGCCAGCAGCAGGGCCCGGTTGGCCGCCTGCACGGCGAAGTCCAGCCCATATTCCGCCAGCAGGATCTTCTCCTCCACCGCGTCGTCGGGAGCGCCGCGCTTGGTCGCCTGCGCCTGCAGGGCCGCCTTGGTTTCTTGGAGGATTTCCCCTATCCTTTCATAGCCGTCGGACAGGGTCGCCACCATCTCCGCCCGCGAGCGTTGCAGCTTCTTTTGCAGCGCCAGCTCCGTTTCGGCGCATTCCCGAGCCAGCGCCTCCATCTCCTGTTGGATCTGGTCCTTGCGAGCCGTCTCGGCGAGCTGGATTCGGCCGCTTAGCCGGCTGAGCTGCTCCTCCAACTCGCATAGCTTGACGGCGAGAATTTCATATGCCATTTGGACGCTTCCCCCCTTTGTCCTTATTGTAGGAGCGCAGGGTTTTTCATGCAATTAGCACTTTTCCGCCCCTGTATAGACAAAAAAGCCCGAAGTGTAAAGATCCTTTACACTTCGGGCTTTCCGACAAAGAAAGGGATGCTTGGCCCGCCTACTTGGGCGGGATTCCCTCCGCGATCAGGCGGTAGACCGTGTGGACGATCTGGTCCAGCTGGTCGGTATCCTCCTTGGTCCATTCCTGCAAGAGGCCCAGAACCGCCCGGCTGTGGTAGCGCAGGATGACCTTGATTTCCGAACCGGTGCAGTTTGCATAGTAGTGCTTCTTCTCCAAGCCGAGGGCGAAGAAGCGCTGGAAGCATTGGCGCAGCAGCCGCTCCAGGTCGTCGCGATAGTTGCTGTCCATCCCCTGTTCCAAATAGGGAATGGCGTTGATCGCCATGACAAAAAAGCAGCGCAGGCCCTCCTCCATGCTTTCCTGGGCCATCACGTTTTGCAGAACCTGTTCGAAGTACCCCTCGACCATCCAACGAATCAGCTCGGGAATTCCCTCGAAATGATAGTAGAAGGCCTGGCGCGTGATGTGGCATTGCTCCACGATGTCCTTGACCGTGAGCTTTTTCACATGGCGCTCCATCAGGAGCGTGAGCATGGCCTTCGCGATGGTCTCCTTCATGTCGTTCGGCATGGAAAAGCTCCCTCTCCTTTGCTTGCCCTTCAAAGGGCGCCGCGGCTGTATTGGCGCTGGTTGCGTCTATCCGGCGCTCCTGGAACAACCCGTCCCACCAGATGAGGCGATGGTCGCAGCTCCATTCTACAGGCAACACGGGCAAATTGCAAGGTAGAGCCTCATGCCCCGGCCCGGTCTGGGCAACG
>CALWRM010000021.1 GCA_944383925.1 uncultured Clostridia bacterium | reverse complement strand
CGGAGAGGGACGCCGGACGGAACGGGAGAAAACGGTGGAGCGGGTGGAGGCGCTGCGGCGCTACGACCTGACCCGCCTGGAGCTGCTGGGCCGGCAAGGTCCCGCGGGAGCAAACGGCGAACAAGGCGCGCAGGGCCGCTTCCAAGGCCCGGAGAGCGGCCTTGGCGGCGCGGCGGAACGCGCGGCTCGGGAAGCCCGGCGCTTGACCGAGGCGGCGGTGCGGCGGCAGGAGCGCTTGTGGAAGGGACTCGCCCCGCGCCCGGAGGGTTCCGGCCCGGCGGGCGGACGGCCATTGGGCCGCAGCGCGGCGGAGACGGGCGGACAGCCCTGGAGGGGCCGGGACGCAGGAACGTTGACGCTCCTTGCCGGCCAGGCTTCGCTCCCGGCGGGCGGCCAGGCGGCCGCGCCGGCTCCCGCTAACGTCCCGGCGCCAGCGCCCCGGCAGGCGGGCGGCGTCCAGACCCAGACCAGGATACGGGAGCTGCTGCTTCGCAGCCTGCGGACGGTGGAGCGGAGGGAGGCGCGGCTGCGCCAACCCGCCCTCTTTGCCCCCAGGCGGACGGCGGCGGGCCCCTTGCAGCATAGGCCCCTTCCCCAGCTGCGCACGGCCGTGGAGGGCCAGGCCACCATGACCCAGGCCGCCCGCGCCAGGGGACAGAGCGTGCAGCACACGGTGTTGGAGACCATCGCCCTGGCGGGCGAGGCCGCAAGCCCGCTGCGCTCTTCCATCCTGACCACGCCGGCCGAAATCGTGATGTTCGTGCCCCCCACGTTCATGAACGCCTACGGCGCGCCCCCCGCCCGGGTGGGCAACCTCAGCTGGGAGGAGGACGCCTCCCAGGCCGCCGGGCGAAACGGGGCCAAGGCCGCCCTGGACCTGATGCGCAAGGCCCAGCAGAGCTTCGGCCAAGCCGCCCGCTACAGGCCGCCGGAGATGGTCATGAAGGAGCAGGGCTCCGTCACGGGCCGCCTGGCCAGCCAGCAGGCCGGCCAGCCCAGGTCCATCAACCAGGAGATCCAGGCCCGCAAAAAGGCGGTGGAGCGCGTGCAGGCCCAGGAGCTGAGCAGCGCGGAAATCAACCGCATCGTGGACCGGGTGTACGACAAGCTGGAAAGAAAGATCGCCACCGAGTATAGGCGGCGCGGACTATAGTTCATCACGTTAGGAGGGATTGGCCATGCTCGCCACCTCGCTTGCGCTGAAAAAGGCCAAGCTCACGACCGAGACCGGGAAGAGCCTGAGCGTGCTGTTCAACCCGGACGAATACACCATCGAGCGCTCGGTCAGCTACGCCAGCCACGCGGTGCCTGGCCTGGACATCCCCATCGCCCAATTCGTCAACGGCAGCGCGGACACGCTGCGCATGAGCCTGTTTTTCGACACCTATGCCGCCCCGGAGGGCGGGGACAGCGCCACCAAGCTCAAGCTGACGGCCTCCAGCTCCGCCCCGGAAAACCTCAAGGTGGACGTTCGCAAATACACCCAGATGGTGTACGGCATGATGGCGGTGGACGGCGACCTGCACGCCCCGCCCAAGGTCACCTTTCAGTGGGGCAGCCTGAAGTTCGAGGGCTACATCACCAACGTTTCCCAGCGCTTCACCAAGTTCACCTACGAGGGCATCCCGGTGCGCGCCGTGCTGGAGGTCACCTTTCAGGCGGCCAAGTCCTCGGACGCCCAGCTGCGCGAGATGCCCCGAAATTCCCCGGACCGCACCAAGTATAAGCTGCTGCGCGAGGGCGACCTGCTCAGCGCCATCGCCTACGAGGAGTACGGCTCCTGCAGCCACTGGCGGCTGATCGCCCAGGAGAACGACATCGAAAACCCCAGGACCCTGCGCTCGGGACGCACCATCCGCATCCCGGCCATGCTGCCGGAGTCCGGAGAGGACGCAGGGGAATAGCGCGCCGGCAGCGGCGCAAAGGAGGCGGATCGCCCGGTGGCGGACTACGAATCGCTGCGCAAGAAATACAAGGACTTCCGCGTGCCCCAGGTGGCGGTCTACGTCAAGGGCCAGAAGATCGACCTTACGAAGTTTTCCCTCAGCTCCGCCGTGGTGGACGCCACCGCGGAAAACGAGGCCGCCGGCGTGTGCGAGCTGCTCTTTGTCGGCGTGTACGACCCAAAGAAGTCTCGCGTGGACACCACGCTGATGGAGGCCCTGGAGATCAACCAAAGCCTGGAGGTCCGCATGGGCTACGGGGAGCCCAGCTGCGTGTTTTACGGCAAGATCGACGAGGTGGAGATCCAATATAACTTCGGCGAGGAGGAGGGCCCCACCCTGCGCGTGACGGGCATCGACGCCAAGGGCATCTTGATGAAGGCCCGCGAGGACCAGAGCAAAAACCTGGAATCCACCAAGGAGGTGGTCAACGGCATCCTCGGCCAGTGCAAGAGCGACGGCGCGGCCAAGGAGCTGAAGGTGGGCAACCTGTTGCAGTTTGAAACCCCGCTGCGCCAGGAAAAGACCTCCGACTTCAACTTCCTCTGCGAGGTGGCCCGCCTGACCAACAGCAGCTTCTTCGTTTCCTGCGGCGTTGTGTACTTCCAGGACGTGCTCTCCAAGACCGACGTGTGCATCAGCCTGGCCTGGGGAAAGAACCTCATGCGCTTTTCCCGCTCGCTGGACATGTCCCGCCAGGTGAGCAAGGTGGTGGTCACCGGCACCAAGATGGAGGACTCCCAGCCCGTCAAGGGTGAGGCCTCCGACGTGACCATGGCGGGTTCCGGCAAGCTGGCCTCGGCCAGCTATCGGGCCGTGAAGCCCGAGACCGAGCTGGAAAACGCCTTGGCCACCTCCGAAAAGATCGCCAAGGCCATCGCCCAGTCCGAGCTCAACCAAATCGCCATGCATTATGTCACCTGCACGGGCGCCTGCATCGGCCTGCCGGAAATCGAGGTGGGCAAATGGATGAAGGTGGAGGGGATGAGCGAGTATGTGGACTCCACCTACTTCATCTACAAGGTGCGCCACAGGTTTGACCAGCAGGGGTACCTGACGGAATTCACCCTTAAAGGAGCGCGGTCGCCTAAATGAGCAACTTCGATGCCATGTTCCGCCGCCAGGGCGGAAACGAGACCACGGGCGCCTCCAGGCGCTACGGCGTGGACCTGGCCAAGGTCACCAACATCTCCGATCCCGATAAGCTCAACCGGGTCAAGTGCAAGCGCGTGACCAACGACCCCGACGTGGGCGAAACCGATTGGATGTACGTCTGCTCGCCGCTGGCCGGCAGCCAGTACGGGCTATACGCCATGCCCAAGGTGGGGGACCTGGTGCTGCTGGCCTACCTGGGCGGGGACGCCCACCGCCCCTTCGTCATCGGTTCGCTGTGGACCAAGGAGGTGGCCGCCCCCTACACCATCGCCGACGGAAAGAACGAAACCTTCTCCTTCAAGCTGCCCTCGGGCACCGAGGTGGTCTTTTCCGAGACCAAGGGCAAGGAGAAGATCACCATCAAGACCGCCGGGGGCAACCAGCTGGCCCTGGACGATGAAAACAAGAAGATCCTCCTGACCGATGCAAAGGGAGACAACGCCCTGACCATGGACCTAAACGGCGGGGAGCTGCAGATCCAGGCCAAGCAGAAGCTCAGCCTTGCCGCCGGCAGCGGCGCCAGCATCGAGATGGACGGGACGGGCGGAAAGATCACCATCCAGAGCAAAACGGGCATCGAGCTAAAGTCCGCCCAGCTCGAGGCCCAGATGAGCGGCGCGGCCACCGTCAAGGCCAACGGCCAGCTGAGCCTGGAATCCTCGGGCATCACCCAGGTGAAGGGCAGCATGGTCAAGATCAACTAAACCAACGGCGCGCAGGAGGAAGGCCCATGGACAGCAAATCGTTTCTCGGCAGGGGATTGAGCTTCCCCTTTCACGTGGAGGAGGGCACGGGCAAGATCGCCATGGCCGCCCACGAAGAGGATATCCGCCAGAGCGTGGAGCTGATCCTGCGCACCTATCGGGGCGAGCGGGTGATGCGGCCGGACTTTGGCGCAAGGGTGGAGGATTACCTCTTTGCGGAGAACTCCAAGGAGACGGGCTTTGCCCTGCAGGACGAGATCGAGCAGGCCCTGACGCAGTGGGAGCCCCGCATCGACCAGCTGCAGGTGGAGGCCCGGACCGACGAGAGCCGGGCCGCCCTGGAGCTGCACATCTCCTACAGGGTGCGCTCCACCAACAACATGTTCAACGTGGTGTATCCCTTCTATACGCTGGAGGGGACGGGAATGGAGGGATTTGAGGCATGAAAAACACCCCCGTGCTGGACCCCCGGGACGACAAGGCCATCCTGGAGGAGATCCGCCGGCGCGCGCGCAGCTACACGCCCCAATGGCGCTTCGATCCCGACGACATGGACGCCGGCGGGGCGCTGGCCACGCTTTTTTCCCGCATGTTCGCCCAGACCGTTGACCGCTACAACCGCGTGTTGTATAAGGATTATATCGAGTTTCTCAACCTCCTGGCCGTGCGGCAAAAGCCCGTTACGCCGGCCCAGGGCTATGTGGCGGTGGAGGTCGCCCCCGGCACGGACCGCCCCGTGGAGATCGCCAAGGATACCCTCTTCACCCACGACGGCCCCGATGGCGAGCGCGTCAACTACCTCAGCGACGAGGCCATCTTCGCCACGCCCGCCCGCATCCGCTCCATGATCACCGTGGACCCGGCCCGCGACGCCGTGGCCGTGCGCGAGGCCGAGGAGGAGAGCTTCGACCTGTTCCATGTGCCGGATGAAAAGAACCTGCAACGCCACCGCTTCACCCTGCGCCATGACGAGGTGCTGCGCCTGTCCAGGCCCGGATGCATCCGCGTGCAGGTGCTGGGCGACGCCCAGTACCTGGCCCAGCAGACGGCCGAGCGGCTGTGCCGAGGCGACTTTGCCCGCTGGGAGTATTACTCCGGCGAAAGCTGGCGTCCCTTCGACCGCGTGGAGGCGGAGGCGGATTTTGTGGTGCTGACCAAGGACAGCGACGCGCCCCTGGAGCCCTGTTCCCCCGAGGAGGACGAGGAGGGGGAGGGCGGCGGCCATTGCCTGCGCTGCACCATGGCGCGCACCGACGACGACACGGCGCTGGAGGTGCGGGGCCTGCAGGTGGACAGCAGCTACCGCGAGGGCGAGAGCCTGGGCTGCGACGCGGCCTATGCCAACGACGTGAGCGTGGACGTCGCCAACGGCGGCTACTGCTTCGACGAGAACGCCCTGCTCTACGACGCCTTCTACGTGGCCTGCGACGAGGTCTTCTGCAAGCACGGCGCCCAGGTGACGATGGAGCTGGACATGCACACCCTGGTGCGCAAGTCCGACCAGGAACAGGCCCGCTACGAGTTTAAGGACCGCCTGGTCATCGAAAAGGACGAAACGCCGCCGGAGCCGGCCAAGCGCTTCGTCTCCCGGGTGGTTTGGGAGTACTGGAACGGCGTCGGCTGGACCCACCTGGAGGCGTCCGGCGACATCAACCCCTTCGGCGAGGAGGCCGAGGGCACCAAGCGGCTCAGCTTCACCATCCCGGAGGACCTGCAGCCCTGCTTCGTCTCCTCCGTGGAACACCACTGGGTGCGGGCAAGGGTCACCTTCGTGGAGAACGCCTTCGACCTGTACGCCACGCGGCTGCTGCCCTTCGTGCAGGGGCTGCGCCTGCGCTTCCGATACGCCAAGACCAGGCCGGTGCAGCGGCTCGTGACGGAAAACAACCTGCAAAGGACCACGCTCCACCCCCTGGAGGGCCCGGCCGCGGCCACGCTCTACCGCCCCCTGCCCGACGCCAGGCCCGCGCTGTACCTCTGCTTTGACGACGCGCCCGCGGGCAACCCGGTGACGCTGTTCCTGGAGCTGCAGGGCCGGTCCCGGGCGCGGCGGCGCCTGCAGGCGGAGGCCTTCCAGGGCCGGGGCTTTGAGGCGGTGAAGATGACCGACGGGCTGGAGGAGTGCGCCCACAGCGGGGTGCTCAAGTTCTACCTGCCGCCCTTGCTCAAGCAGACCTCGGTCTTTGGCCAGGAGGGCTGGTTCCTGCGCCTGGTGGACGTGACGGGCCGCGCCGCGCAGGAGGATTGGCCCCGCCTGTGCCGGGCCGTGCTCAACTGCCTGCCCGTCACCCAGCGGGAGCAGGCCCCGGATGCGCTGTTCTCCACGGAGATCCACGAGGCGGGCAAGCGCGTGCGCCTGGACGAGACGCCGGTGCTGGAGGCGGAGGTCTGGGTGGACGAGAGCGCCAGCCTCAGCGAGCAGGCCATCCGCGCCCTGCTGGAGGACGCGAACCAGGAGGCCGGAAAACGGGGAGTGGAGGCGGAGGTGACCCCGGACGGCAGGCTGTCCAGGCTGCTGGTGCGTTGGAACCGCACCCAGGAGCTGGCGCTGTGCGGCCCCCAGGACCGCGTCTACGAGCTGGATGCCGAGGAGGGCCGCATTCGCTTCGGCGACGGCGTTCACGGCGCCATCCCGCCCGCCGGCCAGGACAACATCCTCGTGCGCTATTCCTTCGGCGGGGGCAGCCGCGGCAACATAGGCCCCGAGGGCATCACCGGCGTGACCACCACCGCCGCGGGCCTGACGCGCGCCTACAACTTCCTGCCCATCTGCGGCGGCAACGACATGCAGAGCGTGGAGCTGGTGGAAAGGCTTGGCCCCCAGCGGCTGCGCCATCGCGGCCGCGCCGTGACGCCGGCGGACTTCGAGGCCCTGGTGCTGGAGGAGTTCTCCCAGGCCCGCGCGGTGCGCTGCTTCCCCAATACGGACGAGAACGGCCAAAGCAGCCCGGGGAAGGTCACGGTGGTGGTGCTCTGCGGGGAGATGGATAGCCCCCTGCACGCCACGGCCCTGTGCGAGCGCATCGAAAAATACCTCAGCGCCCGCTGCGACAGCGCCCTGGCCAGGGGCGGGCTGCGGGTGGTGCCCGCCCAGATCCTCACGGTCAACGTCACCGCCACGCTGGAGGTGGACGCCCCCGACAACGCCGCGGCGGCCGAACGGGAGGCCGGCCGCTGCCTGGACGAGCTGCTGGATCCCCTGCGCGCCCGCGAGGGCAATCCCATCGGCGCCCTTCCCTCGCCCACCGACCTGTACGCCGCGCTGCGGCGCGTGCCCCATGTGCTGGCCGTGCGCGATGTGCTGATGGAGGGCGTTTACGACGAGTACAACCTGCGCCGGGTGGTGGCCCTGGACGTGGGCAGCCGCTATCCCTTCGCCGTGCCGCGCAGCGGCCGGCACGCCATCTGCATCTGAGGAACCGGCAAGTAAACAAAAGAGGTGAGCCCATGCTTCGCACCCCCAATCTGGACGACCAGAACTTCGCGCAAATCGTGGAGGAAGCGATCAAGTCCATCCCCTATGTCTACCCCGAATGGACGGACCACAACGCCCACGATCCCGGTGTGACGATGCTGGAGCTGTTTGCCTGGTACAAGGAGATGCAGCAGTATCACCTGAATTGTTCCACCCAGCGCGCCATGGATATGTACCTCAAGCTGCTGGGCATGCAGCGCCAGGACATCCGCCCGGCGCGGGCGGTGGTTGCCTTTTCCGGCCTGGAGGAGCCCTTGACCATCCGAAAGGGGGACGAGCTGGACATCGCCGACGGCGCCACCTTCACCTTCGACCGGGACGCCAGCGTGGGCGGCGACCGGGTGAGCGCCCTGGCGGTGGAGCAGGCGGGCGGCGTGACGGACATCAGCGAGCTCGTGCTGCGCGACCGGATGCGCATCCGGGTGTTCCGGGAAAAGGACGCGGCCCTGTGGATCGGCGTGAAGCGGGCCGAGGCCAGGGACGAGCTGGAGCTGCTGGTGGAGATCTTCGACAGCTATCCCGTGGCCCGCAACCCCTTCGCCCCCGGCGAGCGCCCGGGCCGGAAGCTCCGCTTCTTGGGCGCGGACGGGCGGGAGCTGGCCGTGCGCGGCGACGAGACCTACGCCTTTTCCTGCACGGGCCGGCTGGCGCTGGACGTGCGCGGCCAGGAGGAGAGCGACCCCCTGGGCCTTGGCCGGATGCTCTGGCTGCGGGTGGAGCAGGTGGAGCCCGGCTGCGAGGAGGATCCCCAGCTGCTGGGCATGAGCGCCGCCTTCGCCCCGGCCACCCAGATCAAGACCCTGGTGCGCCACCACGACGCCAGAACCGCGGACCGCCACGTCTCCCTGCCCCGGGAGGGGCTGCTGGAAAGGGGCGGGCGCTGCTTCCTGCTGGCGCGGGACGAGTATGGCTGGCGGGCCGTGCCGACGATCAAAACCCTGCCGGACCGGGTGGAGGCCACGCTGGACTTCGACCCGGCCCAGGACGGCCAGGACAACCTGCGCGCCGTGTTTTACGAGGAGTGGATGGCCCCCCATCTGACGGCCGACGGCGGCGGCGAGAGCGGCTTTGCCTGGACCATGCCCCTGGGCCAACAGCTGCCGGACGTGGGCAGCCTGGGCGTGATGGGCCTTGCGCGCACGCCGGGCGGCCCCAGATATGTGCCCTGGAGCTACGCGCTGTCCCTGGAAGCCCTCTCGCCCTTTGACCGCTGCTTTGCCTGCGACCTGGAGGCGGGGGCGCTGGTCTTCGGCGACAACCTGCGGGGCGAAATCGCCCCAAGGGGCCTGGACGCGCTGCTGCTGACGGACTTTTCCTTAACCCAGGCGGACCAGGGCCGCTTTCCCGTGCTCAAGACGCTGGAGCTGAACGGCCGCCGCCTCTCGGCGCGGGCGGCGGTCTTCCAGGAGGGCCGCGGCCGGGAGAGCACCCAGGCCGTGCGGGCGCGGCTGATGCGGCGGCTGCAATCGGTCTCCCGCGCGGTCACCGAGGACGACTATGCCCAGATCGCCCGGCGCACGCCCGGCCTGCGGGTGATGCAGGCCGGCGCCATCGCGGGCTACGACCCCGACCGGCCCCAGGCCGGCGCCGGCTGCGTGACGGTGGTGACCCTGCCCTATAGCCGCCAGATCCGCCCCCTGCCCGACGCGGACTTCCTGGCCAAGGTGCAGGCCCAGATGGAGGCCGTGCGGCCCGTTTGCACCCGCATCAAGGCCGTGGCCCCGCTGTATGTGCGCATCAACGTCAGCGTCACCCTGCTCACCGCCGCGGGCGCCACGGGCGTGGAGGCGGCGGTGCGCGCGGCGCTGGAGGCCTGCTTCCGCAGCGACGAGACGGGCTGGAAGCTGGGGGCGCGCCTCACCGAGGCCGAGATCGCCGGCGCCATCGGCCAGGCGCAGGGCGTGCTGGGCGTCAAGACGATCATGATGACGGCGGAAAGCGCCCGCGCCGGGCGCAGCGCCGCCGGGGACATCCTGCTCCCGCCCCACGCGCTGCCCCTGCTGGGCGCGCTGGAGGTCTACCGCTAAGCTAGCAGAAACAAGAGGTCGGTTATGGATAAATATCTGGTCATCAACCGCTTGAGCGACTTCACCGCCGGGCTGTGCGTCAACCTCCGGCCCGAGGGCGAGGGCCTGACCTTGCAGGAGAAGGGGGGCATCGCCCGGGGCTGCGTGTATCTGCCCCGGCTGGATGCCGGCCAGCGGGACTTCGCCTGGACCCGCCTCAAGATGGGGGTGGACGACTTCGAGGGCGTCGTGCGCATCTCCGCCTTCGCCACCGACAACGACATCCTGCCCGAGGCCGGCGTCCCCGTGGGCGAATACCTGCGCGACCCCTACGTGGCCCCCGCCACCAAGGCCTCCGCCGTGGACGGGCTGTACGCGCGCAGCTTCGTGGGCGCGACGGACGTGCTGCTGGACCTTCGGGGCCGCTACCTCTACCTGAAGGTCGAGCTGGTGGTCATGGGCGGCGAGGCGCCCGTGCTGCGCTGGGTGCAGGTTAGGCTCTCCGGCGACCACATGCTGGAGTATCTGCCGGCCGTCTATGCCCGCAGCGACAAGGACGGCTTCCTGTACCGCTTCCTCTCCCTGTTCGATACCCAGATCAAGGACCTGGAGGAGCGCATCGAGCACTTCGAGGAAAACCTGGACTTCGACAAGCAGGGCGGCGAGCTGCTGCGCTACCTGGCCGGCTGGGTGGGGGTGGAGGACCCCCAGGCCAGCGACGAGGCCCTGCGCGAGGCCCTGCGCACCGCGGTGTCCGACTACGAGCGGGCCCAGACGCCCGAGGGCATCAAGCGCCAGGTCCAGCGCTGGACGGGCGTGCGGCCGCTGCTGGTGGAGCACTTTCAGGTGGAGCCCATGCAGCGAAAGGGCGGCGACGCCGCGCTGTACGTGCGGCTGTTCGGCACCCAGGAGAACCGCTTCCACCTGCTGATGCCGGAGAGCTGCTTCGCCTCCAGGCAGGCCGCCCAGGACTTCATGGACCGGCTCAAGGAGCTCCTGCCCGCCAACGTGCAGGCCGAGCTGGTGCTGCTGAAAAAGAGCGTCTATCTGGACGCCCATAGCTATCTTGGCGTCAATACCGTCATCTCCGGGCACACCGGCGCGGCGATCGACCGCAAGGTTGCCATTCAGTACGATACCGTGATTGGAGGGAACCTCAATTGAAAAACGCTAGCATCTTCCCGCTGGAGCGCAACCGCTACTTCTATGGCAAGCTCTTGACCGTGCGCGACTTCGAACTGGAGCAAACCTACCTGAACAACAAGCGGCGCCTGATCAACAAGGCCGTGCTGGGCGCGGGCGTTGTGTGCGGCTTGGGCGTGACCCAGGCCGACGACTACACCCTCATCGTGGAAAGCGGCATGGCGCTGGACTATCTGGGCCGCGAGATCGTGGTGGATTCGCCCGTGGTGCGCAAGTTGCAGATGCTGGAGGGCTTCGAGGCCCTGGGCGGCGCGTCCCAGTGCTATCTTTGCATCAAGTACGACGAAAAGGACGCCGAGCCCGTGGGCGCCATCGCCTCGGAAAGCCAGGAGACCCAGTTCAACAAGACCGAGGAGGGCTACCGGCTCTATCTGGACGTGGAGGAGCCGGACGTGCCCAGGCTGTTGACCGCCGCGGGCCAGGAGAACGTGTGCCTGCTCTACCAGTCCTCGGAGGTGACCATCGCCTTTGCCATGCCCCAGGCCGTGCTGGCCGACGAGGACTTCACCGCCCAGCTGATGGTGCTCAAATCCTCGGTGCGCACGCCCCTCTCCTTCGACCTGGACCTGCCCTCGGAGTTCATCGCCGGCACGGACGGCGATCCCCACATCCGCTACAGCTTCCGCGAAAACCCCATGGAGCAAAAGCACATCCGCAGCCTGGAGCTGACGCTGCACGCGGCCAACCTCTCCGGCACGGTGGCCGAGCTGGCGCCCAACGGCGGCCTGATCACCGTCAACTACGGCGACACCCACGAGCAGACCGCCCTGCAGCTGCCCGCCAAGGCGCGCATCTGCGGCGGCATGGAGGACCTGCGCGCCTACCAGAGCGTCAAGGACAACCTGCGCACCCGCCTGCAGGCCGACGACCTGCCCATGTACCTGGCCAAGATTCAGTTGCTCCCCGCCGGGGCTTCCACCATGATCGGCTCGGTCTATTCCCTGCCCTTTGACCAGCGCCTGCGCCACGAGAGCGCGGCGTCCGGCGGCGCGGGCCTTGCGCCCATGGCCGTCACCAGCGAGGTGGAGGTGCTCAAGAGCTGGCAACAGCCGGAGGCCCAGGCCCGCTACAACCACGCGACCCAGTCGCTGCACTTTAAGTTCGGCATCCCCCAGGCCCAGGAATACGATTACGCCAACGCCTCCGGCGTGGTGGAGATCCCCATGTCCAGCGGCCTGCGCGTCAACGCCCGCTATATTTCCGAGGAAATCCCCCACAACCTTGGCATCGGCAACGTGGACATCCGCTTGGCCGTCGAGTTCGAGCAGGACGGCGAAAAGGCCCAGTACTTCGGCAACCGCGAGGTGTTTAAGCCCCGCGCCACCGCCGCGCCCCTGGTGCAGACGGCCGCCATCCTCTACCCGGAGAGGGGTACCTTCCGCGTGGGCGTTTGGCTGCTGGACAACGTGGAGGGCTCCGTCATTCGCGTGCGCTACTACGCCTCCAAGGTCAGCCGCGACCTGAGCGCCGTGCGCCGGGAGGAGGCGGTTTCGGTGCGCATCGTGCCGGAGGTGCAGCGCGTGCACGTGCGCGATCGCCTGCACCTCAAGGCCGCCGTCTATGGCTGCGAGGACCGCGGCGTCATCTGGTCCGTCAAGGACGAAAACGGAGGGGCCATCGACCAAAACGGCCTGTACCAGGCCCCGGACCAGCGCGGAACTTACGAGGTGGTGGCGGCCAGCCGCTATAACCCCGAGGTGAAGGTTTCGGCCTTTGTCATCGTGGAGGAGTAAGAGGAGAAAAGAGAGGTAGTGGGGAAGCCTTATGCGCAGCAACATGACCGACGCCGGGCGCTACAAGCTGATCTGCCGGCTGCAGGAGGCCGAGGGCTACGAGGCCTATGCCGCCCTGGACATTGAAACCTCGCTGCGGCAGGAGGTGCTGCTCAACGTCTACACCGGGCAGGACGTGATCCGCCGCATGGTCGCCCTGCACTACGGCATGGACGGGCGCATGTGCCCGGATTATTGCCGCATCTACACCGAGGACGGCCGCTTTACGGTGGCCTTCGTCCTGCACAAGGGCCGCCCCTTCGCCGCGGTGTTTCCCCAAAAAGGCGGGCCCGAGGAGGCCCTGCGCCAGGCCTACGCCCAAACCCTGCTCCATGCGGTTCTGGAAAACGCCGCCATGCCCCCGGAGCTGCTGCGCGCCATGCTGCGCGAGGAGAACCTCGTGGTGCAGGAGAAGGAAAAGCGCATCTACCTCAACGCGGTCATCCCCCCCGTGGCGGAAGGGGCGGACGGCCGGGCGGTGACGCTGGCCCTCTCCCCGCTGGTGGAGCGGGTTTTGGGGCGCAAATGGTCGGCCACGGACGAGCAGATCGATTGGATGGACCATCTGGCCCAGGGCCGGTTTGAAAGCGTGAGCGCGCTGTACTCCGCCTGGCGCGAGCTCCTGCCCGTGATGGAGGAGGACCTCAAGAAGGGCCGGCTGCTGTCTTGCGTCTTCCGGTTTCTGAAGCGGTGCGGCCGGAGATGGTGGACAAAACACAAGCAGGCGCGGGCGCAAAAGCGGCGCGCGGCGGAACAAAACGCCTAAGCGCAAGGCCTGGCGTGGCAAGTAAGGGAGGTATGAGCCGTGAAAAAAGCAGGCGTGTTCCTGCTCATCCTGCTGTGCGTGCTGACCTGCGTCGTCACCACGATGGGGGAGTTTTTGTACAGCGCGTTCTTTGGCGATACAGCACAGGCCTCGGGAACCCAGTACGCCCTCTCCATGGATGAAAACGGCATCGTCTATTACGTGGAAAACCTGGACGGGGTCAACCACATCGTCAAGGTGGACGATCTTGGCAACATCATCGTGGACGAGGAGCTGCCCGTGATGACGGATGCCGGGCGCTTCGTGGTGCAGGACATCTACGTAACCAGCGACAACTACATCTACGTCGCCGGCTTCGAGGCCGACCTCATCACCCGCACGGCCACCAGGGCGCTGCTCGTCGCCCTGGACGAAAACGGCGCCCTCTACGCCACGCCCTACGACCGCCCCATCGCCCAGACCAGCCTGCGCCAGCCGCGCAACAGCGCCCTGTTCGCCGCCATGAGCGAGGACGACGAGAGGGTGTATTTCGCCTTCCTCAACGAGGGGCAGGCGGCGGTGCTCGCCCATGAGAAGTCCAGCGACGGCGCGGTCGAAAGCCTTGACTATGTCAACGTGGACCAGAACGTGACCGCGATGTACGTCACCCCGGAGGGCCGGCTGATCTTCGCCGCCCAGGACGGCCAGCTGCGCATCTCCGCCCAGGAGGGCTCGGGCACGGAAAGCCTGGGCGTTCCCTCGGTGTACAGCTTCCATTTCTATCGCGGCAGCGGCAACACCTTCTATTTCCATGACGCGTCCACCGGCGGCGTCGGCCAGGTCAACTACGGCCAGGGCACGCTGTCCACCATCGTGGCGGGCGCCATGGACATCGGCGACGGGCGTTGCTTTTCCGATTTTTCCCAGGTGGCCGTCGGCGCCCGCGGCAAGCTGGCCGGCATGCTCTACAACCAGGGCTACACCGTCTACACCGGCAGCGAGTCGCGCATGACCGCCTCCCCTGCGGCGCGCAGATCCGCCTTTGACAACGACAAGCTCATCGCCGTGGCGGTGCTGGTGGGCGCGGTGCTCTTGACGGTGCTGCTGTGGGACGTGTACTGCAACCTGCTCAAGATGCGCGTGTCCGTGCTGCTGCGCCAGGCGCTGCTGATCTCCATGTCCCTGGTGATCCTGGTGTATGTGCTGCTGGAGCTGATCCTGCTGCCCCAGATGCGCGACACCTTGACCGAGCAGTACGAGCATCAGGTCAGCACGGCGGCCAGGGTGCTGGCCGCCAACGTGGAAAGCCTGGACGAGGAGGCCCGCGACCAGGCCCTGCGCAGCGCCCAGGTGTCCGTCATGGCCTCCGACAGCGCCAGCGTGCCGGTCTACTTCAGCCTCGTGCGCGTGGGCGAGAGCAACGTGCTGGAGGCCACCAACGAGTCCGACGTTTCTGGCGTCACCTACAACGCCGTGCCCTTCAGCGCGGACCTGGGGGAGGCCATCGGCCGCGCCCTGACCGAGGGCGAGGTGATCCTGGAGTTCCACGACGCCATGGGCCAGAGCATGTATGCCCTGACGCGGGCGGGCGAGGACCTGGTGGTGATCGCCGGCATGAACGCCGACAACGTGGGCTCCTCCTTGGAGCAGTTCGCCGGGCGCATCCGCCTCTTCCTGGTGGGGGTGTGCGGCGCGCTGTTCGTGGCGCTGCTGTTGGTGGAGGGGCTGACGGTGCGCTCGATCAGCCGGCTGCGCCGCGGCGTGGACGCGGTGTCCGCGGGCAATTACGATGTGACCATCGACGTCTCCTCCGGCGACGAGGTGGAGAACCTGGCCCACGCCTTTACCGCCATGGCCCGCAAGATCCGCGGCAACACGCAGAAGCTCACCGACCTAAGCGCCTCCTACTACCGCTTTGTGCCGGAAAACCTGGTGCAGCTGCTGGGCGAAACCAGCATCGAAAAGGTGGGCAAATCCTCCTACGTGGAGAAGGACATGACCGTGCTGATCATGCGCTTCACCTTCAGCGACGAGGAGATTCAAAAGTCCACAGGCGAGCTTTTCCGCAACATCAACAACGTCATCGAGCACATCTCGCCCCTGGTGACGGATAACGGCGGCACGGTGTACGACTTTGAGGCCAACGGCTTCATCGCCGTGTTCGCCCGCAACGAGGACGCGCTGCGCGCGGCGCTGCGCATCCGCCAGGCCGCCGTGGCCCTGGATAAGTCCAGGCGGGAGCAGGGCATGTGCCAGGCGGATGTGCGGCTGGTGCTCAGCGGCGGCGACGTGATGCTGGGCATCGTGGGCGACGAAAACCGCATGGCGCCGGCGGTGGTGTCGGACGTGGTGGCCACCTCCGAGCGCCTCAGCGCCCTGCAGGTGCCAAGCAGCATATACATCCTGTGCACCGCCGACGTGGTCGAGGGCGCCCAGGGCTACCGCATGCGCCGCATAGGCCAATACTTCGATCGGGGCAGAGCGCTGGAGCTGTACGACGTGTACGACGGCGACCCCTATGCCCTGCTCAAGCTCAAGGAATCCATCCAGCCGCAGTTTGAGGCCGCCCTGGCCTGCTACGAGCAGGGCGACATGGCCCAGGCCCGGCTGCGCTTCATGCAGATTGTCAAGACCGCCTTTGACGACGGGGTGTCCCGCAACTACCTGTATTGCGCGGACGCTCGGCTCAACGGCCGGGGTGAGGCCGGCTATCGCGTGATGTAACGAAGCTAGCGGAGGAAAGAAAATTGTTTAACGCACTGTATCGCTCCCTCCTCATGGTCTGGCGCATGCTCAAGAACGCCTGCTTGCGCCCCTTCCGCACGCTGTATGCGCGCTTTCGGCGCGCCACCAACGTCACGCGCCAGGCCTCGCAGATCGTGCCAAAGGTGGTCAAATCCGTCACCACCGTCAAGGTCAAGCCCAAGAGCCGGCAGGACTATGTGGACGCCGGCCCGGTGTACGTGGCTAAGTCCCTGATCTTCATCGTCATCGCCGTCATTATCGCGCTATGGCTCTTGGTGCAGTTTGTGATTTGGCCGTGGATGGAAAGCCGCTGGTTCACCGCCCGGCTCTGGATGCAGGAGGAGAAGGTGGAAACCTACAGCGGCAGGGTGCAGCTGTATTACGACGAGGAAAAGCAGCTGCTGGCCTTTGAGGGCCGGCTGGAGGAGGGAAAAAAGACCGGCAAGGGCGCCGAATACTATGAAAGCGGCCTGCAAGCCTATGTGGGCGCCTTTGAGGAGGACCTCTACCAGGGGCAGGGCACCCAACTGGACGCGGACGGCAACGTGGTCTACGAGGGCGGCTTTGCCCAAGGGCTGTACCAGGGCGAGGGCAAGCTGTATCAGGACGCAAAGCTGGTGTACGAGGGCGAGTTCGACCAAGGGGAATACCAGGGCGAGGGCAAGCTGTACCAGGACGAGCAGCTGGTCTACGAGGGCGAGTTCGACCAGGGGGAAAGGAGCGGCCAGGGCAAGGCCTACAGCGCCGGCAAGCTGGCCTACGAGGGCGGCTTTGCCCAGGGGCTGTACAGCGGTTCGGGCAAGCTCTATTACCCAAGCGGCCAGCTGATGGCCGAGTGCCTCACCTTTGACGCCGGCCAGCTGAACGGCACCGGCGTGCTCTACCACGAGAATGGGCAGAAGAAATACGAGGGCTCCTTTGCCCAGGACGCCTACGCGGGCCAAGGCACGCTCTACGACGAAACCGGGGAGAGAACCTATTACGGCGGCTTCGAGGCGGGGCTTAAGTCCGGAACGGGAACGGAGTACTACGCCGGCGGGCGCAAGAAGTACGAGGGCGGCTTCGTGCAGGGCCTGTACGACGGCGACGGAACCCTGTACAACTACGACGGCACCGTGCTGTATACGGGCGGCTTTGCCCAAGGGCTGTACCAGGGCGACGGAACCCTCAACCTGGAGGGCGGCTACAGCGTGCAGGGCGTTTTCGCGGCCGGCCAGGTCAGCGGCAGGATCCGCTATTACCAGGGGACCGACCTGCTTTACGAGGGCGAGCTGGTCAACGGCAACGCCCAGGGCGAAGGGGTGCTGTACGCCGGCGGCAACAGCGTCTACACCGGCAGCTTTGCCAATGGCTTTATCGACGGCTTCTCCCTGCTGGATATGGACGTGCAGCAGCTGCGCGAGACCGTCTTTGCCGGCGCCCAACTGCTGGAAAGCGAGGCGGAGCGCGGCTTTGTCATCAAGAACGACGCCATGGATACCGCCATCTTCTGCAACTACGGCTACGACGATGCGGAAATCGTGGTGCACCGCGTCTACCTTTACGGCAACAGCCTGACCTCCCTCTTCGCGGGCCAGGCCTTCTCGGTGCCGACGGATTATCTGGAGTTGTGCCAGATCGAGGATGTGCCCCTGCTCATTCCGGGGGTGGCCGCCAGCGCCCAGGTTTCCCACCATTGCACGCGCTATGCCTTTGAGGAATATACCATGCGCATCTGGACCGACGAGGAGGGCAACGTGGACCTGATCGAGTGGCGCTCCATGCGCGATTTGGCCACCGAGTCCGGCGAGGAGAGCACCGATTCCGAGGCCAGCATGGTGGACGGCCTGCTGGAGGCGCTGGGCCTTGGCGGTTCGCAAGAGGGCGACGGCCAGTCGCAGGGCGACGGCCAGTCCCAGGGCGACGGCCAGTCGCAGGGCGACGGCCAGACGGAAGGCTCGGATTCGACGGAGCCCGTGATCGTGGAAGGGGTGGTGGCCTGATGAGGAGGCGGTGGATCGCCCTGGCGCTGGCCCTGCTGGCGCTGGCGCTGCTGGCCGGCATGGCCCAGGCCCAGACGGAAACGGACGGGCAGACAACCCAGGAGGAGAGCGCCGCCCAAGCCCTGGACGTGGAGGGCCTGCTGTCCGCCTGCCAGGACCGCCAGCTGTCCACCCGCACCCAGCTGGTGGACGTGCTGCATGAGTACGTGCTTGGGCAGATGAACATCTCCATCAAGGAGCTGGCCGTGGAAAACGCCAGCAACGCCCTGGAGGACCTGGAAGCCCAATACCTGATGGGCACGGTGGAGAGCGCGGACC
>CALWRM010000020.1 GCA_944383925.1 uncultured Clostridia bacterium | reverse complement strand
AAACATCGCGAGGAGGCGGAAGTGGGAGGCGGCTGCGCTTACCAGAGGGACAGCTTTGCGAATGGAAGCAGGGCTTTTGCTTGAAGCGGCGGAGGGGAGGCTCGTTTGCCCCGCGCCCAGAGGGCGCGGGGCAAACATTGCGAGGGGGAGGAAGGGGGAAGGTGGCTGCGTTTGCTGTGGGGAGGCGCAATGCGAAAGGTTGCGTAGGGCTTTTGTTTGCCGTGACGGAGGGGAGGCTCGTTTTCCCCGCGCCCGGAGGGCGCGGGGAAAACATCGCAAGGGGGGCGGAAGGCGGGGGGGGGACGGCGTTTGCGGGGAGGGGGAGCAACACGAAAGGTTGCGAGGGCCTTTTTGATTGCTGTGACGGAGGAGGGGCTCGTTTTCCCCGCGCCCGGAGGGTGCGGGGAAAACATCGCGAGGGGGGATGGCGGCTTTTGTTGGGGAGGCGCTACGCGAAAGGTTACGAGGGACTTTTGATTGCCGTGGCGGCGGAGGGGCTCGTTTGTCCCGCGCCCGGAGGGCGCGGGGCAAACATCGCGAGGGGGGGAGGAAGGGGAAGGCGGCTGCGCGTTAGCGGCAGAGAAAAGGCCGGGGAACCGTTGCGGTTCCCCGGCCCGTTGGGCGATGGGATTCAGCCCTTTTGGCCGTAGTAGGCGTTGGGGCCGTGCTTGCGCAGGAAGTGCTTATCCATCAGGGGCTTGCCCGCGCCGGGCGCGCCCTGGTTGATCTGTAGGGTCAGGCAGGCCATGCGGGCCACCTCCTCCAGCACCACGGCGTTGTGCACCGCATCCATGGCATCCTTGCCCCAGGTGAAGGGGCCATGGGCGCAGACCAGCACGCCGGGGGTGTGCAGGGGATCCTTGCCTTGGAAGGTTTCCACGATGACGTTGCCGGTCTCCTCTTCATAGTTGCCATGGATTTCCTCGTAGGTCAGGGGGCGGGTGCAGGGCACGGCGCCGTAGAAGGTGTCTGCGTGGGTGGTGCCAAGGCAGGGAAGCTTCACGGCAGCCTGGGCCCAGGCGGTGGCGTAGGTGGAATGGGTGTGCACCACGCCGCCGATCTGCGGATAGCTGCGGTACAGCACCAGGTGGGTGGGGGTGTCGGAGGAGGGGCGCAGGCCGCCCTCGATCACCCGGCCCTCCGCGTCCAGAACCACCATGTCTTCCGGACGCATGGTTTCGTAAGAAACCCCGCTGGGCTTGATGGCGATTTCCCCGCTTTCCGGGTCGCGCATGGAAACGTTGCCCCAGGTCATGATCACAAGGCCATGGCTCTTTAGGGCCAGGTTGGCTTCAAAGACCCTTTGCTTCAGCTCGCTTCTGGTCATGCCGTTTTCCCCTCTTTAGGCCTTGGCGCGCTGCTGGCGCACGCACTCGATGCCCTTTTCGATGGCCACGCGGTTGACGGGCAGCAGATGGGCCCGGCGCTCGCCAAAGGTCTTCTTCAGGTTTTCCATCACCGCGTCCACGCTCACCGCGCCGGAAACGCCGATGTAGGCGCCGAGCATCACCATGTTGGCGGTGCGCAGGTTGCCGGCCTCCTGGGCCAAGTCGTTGGCGGGCACGTACAGGGCCTCGATGTCCGTGCGCTCGGCCTTGCGGTCGATCAGGGAGGAATTGATCAACAGGGTTCCTCCGGCCACCACGGCGGACTCGAACTTATCCAAAGAGGGGCGGTTGAGGGCCATGACGCAGCTGGCCTCGTTGACGATGGGGCTGCAAATGGGTTCGTCGGAAATGATCACGTGGCAGTTGGAGGTGCCGCCGCGCATCTCCGCGCCATAGGAGGGCAGGAAAGAGACCTCTTTCCCCTCCTCCATGCCGGCCTTTACCAAGGTTTGGCCGATCAGCTGAACGCCCTGGCCGCCAAAACCGGCGATGATTAACATCTCTTCCATAATGCCGTTTTTCTCCTTTCCCTAACGGGCCGATGGTGAAGGCCTTAGATTTCCTTGTAGACGCCTAAGGGGAACTGGGGAATCATGTTTTCCTCCAGCCACTTGAGCGCCTCCTGGGGCGGCAGACCCCAGTTGGTGGGGCAGGTGGAGAGCACCTCGATCAGGGAGAAGCCCTTGCCGGCGATCTGGGCCTCGAAGGCCTTGCGGATGGCCTTCTTGGCGGCCACCACGTTCTTGACATCGTGCACGGAAACGCGCTGGATGTAGGCGGGGCCGTCCAGCTGGGAGAGCATCTCGCACACCTTCACCGGATAACCGCAATGGCTGGTGTCGCGGCCGTAGGGCGAGGTGGTGGTCACCTGGCCGGGCAGGGAGGTGGGGGCCATTTGGCCGCCGGTCATGCCGTAGATGGCGTTGTTGACGAAGATGGTGGTGATCTTCTCGCCCCTAGCCGCGGCGTGCACGATCTCCGCCGCGCCGATGGAGGCCAGATCGCCGTCGCCTTGGTAGGTGAAGACCAGCTTGTCGGGATGCACGCGCTTGATGCCCGTGGCCACGGCCGGAGCCCTGCCGTGGGCGGCTTCCATCATGTCGCAGTTAAAGTAGTTGTAGGCGAACACCGCGCAGCCCACCGGGGCCACGCCGATGATGTTGTCGTTGCCAACGCCCAGCTCCTCGAGCACCTCGGCCACCAAGCGGTGGATGATGCCGTGGGTGCAGCCGGGGCAATAATGGAAGGGGACGTCGGTGAGCATGGAGGTTTTCTTGAACACGACCGCCATTTTACATGCCCTCCTTGATCGAAGATAGTTTGGCCAGGATGTCCTTCACGGTGGGCACCATGCCGCCGGTGCGGCCGTAGAAGGAGACGGGCTTGGCGCCGCACACGGCCAGGCGCACGTCGTCCACCATCTGGCCGGTGGACATCTCCACGCTGAGCACGTGCTTGACGCTGGGCTGCTCGGCGGCGTTTTTCAGCGCCTCATAGGGATAGGGCCACAGGGTGATGGGGCGCACAAGCCCCACCTTCAGGCCCAGCTGCTTGTAGGCGTCCTTGGCCGCGCGCTGGCAGATGCGGGCCATGGTGCCGTAGGCCACCAGAAGGATGTCCGCGCCCTCGGTGTCGATCAGCTGCACGCGCACCTCGTTGGCGGTGATCTCCTGGTACTTGCGCTCCAGCTTGTAGTTGTGCACCTCGCACTCGTCGGGGTTGATATACAGGGAATTGATGATGGAGCGGCCTTCCTTTTCGGGCACGCCGGAAGCCCAGGGCTTCTTGGGCAGGGGCTCGCTGCGCTCTTGGATCATTTCCACCGGCTCCATGATCTGGCCGAGCATGCCGTCGCCCAGCAGCATCACGGGGTTGCGGTATTTGTCGGCCACGTCAAAGGCGGTGGCCATCAGCTCCACGGCCTCCTGCACCGAGGAGGGCGCAAACACCGGCAGACGGTAGTCGCCGTGTCCGCCGCCGCGGGTGGCCTGGTAATAGTCGCTCTGGGCCGGCTGGATGGAGCCAAGGCCGGGGCCGCCGCGCACCATGTTGACCACGACCAGGGGCAGCTCCGCGCCAACGGCGTAGCTGATGCCCTCCTGCTTGAGGGAGATGCCCGGGCTGGAGGAGGAGGTCATGGCCCGCGCGCCGGCGCCGGCGGCGCCGTAGACCATGTTGATGGCGGAAACCTCGCTCTCCGCCTGCAGGAAGCAGCCGCCCACCTGGGGCATGCGCTTGGACATGTACTCGGGAATCTGGTTCTGGGGCGTTATGGGATAGCCGAAGAAAAAGCGGCAGCCGGCCTTGATGGCCGCCTCAGCGATGGCTTCGTTTCCCTTCATCAATACCTTTGCCATTGCTATACACTAAGCCTCCTGTTCGCAATTCTTGCCTTGCGGCTTATTTTTCCACCGTGATGACCACATCCGGGCACATGCGCGCGCAGCTGGCGCAGCCGATGCAGGCGTTCATGTCCGCGCATTCGGCCGGATGGTAGCCCTTCAGGTTGATGCGCACCGGGGCCAGGCGCAGGATGCCCTTGGGACAGGCTTCCACACACAGCCCGCAGCCCTTGCAGCTTTCCTCGTTAAACGTAACCTTGGCCATTCAAATACCTCCCACGATCCGAACGTTCTTACAGTTTGTGGCAAAACCGTTCGTGAAGATTTTTATAAGAATACCCCCCTTTGGGCCGTCTGTCAACGAAGCTTTGTGACAAATTCGTTTAAAACTTTCCGTCTTTCTTGACGCAAGGGCCCGCATGGGGTACATTATGAAACCGACGGGCGGCCTTTGGGCGGCCGCCAAGCACGACGGGAGGGGAGTTGGGCGCCATGGCTTTTTTGCCAACCACGACCGAGGAAATGAGGGAGCGGGGCTGGGAGCAGGCGGACTTTATACTGGTCTGCGGCGACGCCTATGTGGACCATCCCTCCTTCGGCCACGCCATCATCGGTCGGTTGTTGGAGAGCCTTTCCTATAAAGTGTGCGTGTTGGACCAGCCGGACTGCGCCAATTTGGAGGACTTCAGGCGCTTCGGCGCGCCCAGGCTCGGCTTCATGGTGGCCGCCGGCAACATGGATTCCATGGTGAACCACTACACCTCCCTGAAAAAGCCCCGGTCCCGGGATCTCTATTCCCCCGGCGGGCAGACGGGCCGCCGGCCGGACCGGGCCACCATCGTCTACTGCAACCGCCTGCGCCAGGCCTTTGGCAAGGCCGCCCCCATCTTCATCGGCGGCATCGAGGCCAGCCTGCGGCGCTTCGCCCATTACGACTACTGGGACGACCGGGTGCGCCACTCCATCCTCAGCGATTGCGGGGCGGATCTGTTGCTCTACGGCATGGCCGAGCGCCAGACGAGGGAGCTGTGCCGCCGGCTGGAGCAGGGCCTGCCCCTGCGGGGCATTCCGGGCACCTGTTACCTGGCGGACGAGCCGCCGGAAGGGGCGCTGGAGCTGCCCTCCTACATGGAGGTGGCCAAGGACAAGCTGGCCTACGCCCGGGCCTTCAAGCTGCAATACGAGGAGCAGGACCCCATCCGCGGCCGCGCCTTGTACCAATGGCACGAAAAGAAGGCGCTTGTGGCGGAAAAGCCGGCCATGCCCTTGAGCCGGGAGGAGTTGGACCAGGTCTATGCCCTGCCCTATGAGCGCGCCTGGCACCCCAAATACGACGCCCTTGGCGGCGTCCCGGCCTTTGCCGAGGTGGAGTTTTCCATCACCTCCTGCCGGGGCTGCTTTGGCGCCTGCAACTTCTGCGCCCTGACCTTTCACCAGGGGCGCATCGTGCAATCCCGCAGCAAGGCCTCCATCGTGGCCGAGGCCAAGCTGCTGACCAAGCAAAAGAACTTCAAGGGCTATATCCACGACGTGGGCGGGCCGACGGCCAACTTCCGCTACCCCGCCTGCGACAGGCAGCTTCGGGTGGGCGCTTGCAAGCACCGCCAATGCCTCGCGCCGCAGCCCTGCAAGCAGCTGCAGGTGGACGAGCGGGAGTACGCCGACATCCTCAAGACGCTGCGCCAGCTGCCCGGCGTGAAGAAGGCCTTCGTGCGCTCGGGCCTGCGCTTCGACTACATGATGCTGGACAAGGACGACAGCTTTTTCCGGGAGCTGCTGGCCCACCACGTCAGCGGCCAGCTGAAGGTGGCCCCGGAGCATGTGTCCTCCGGCGTGTTGCGGCTGATGGGCAAGCCCGGCTGCGCCATCTACGAAAGCTTCACCAAGAAATACGCTTCCCTCAACAAGGAGCTGAACAAGGACCAGTACCTGGTGCCCTACTTCATCTCCGCCCATCCCGGCTGCGGCCTGCGGGAGGCCATCGAGCTGGCCCAGTACCTCAAGCGCATCGGCCACCAGCCCGAGCAGGTGCAGGACTTTTATCCAACGCCGGGCACCCTGTCCACGGCCATGTGGCACACGGGGCTCAATCCCCTGACCATGGAGCCGGTGTACGTGCCCAAGGACCCGGCGCAAAAGCTGATGCAGCGGGCGCTGTTGCAGTTCAAGAACCCCCTCAACCACGGCCTGGTGCGCCAGGCTCTGCGCCTGGCGGGCCGGGAGGACCTCATCGGCCGGGGGCCCAACTGCCTGGTGCCGGAGGAGGGACAGGACAGGCGCGAGGGGCGGAACAGGACGGACGGCCAGGCGCGGCGGGACGGTCGGCCCAAGCAGGGCCGGGGAGCGCGGCCCGGCGGCCGGTCCGACCAATCCCAGCGGGAAGAGGCGCAGGGACGGTACCGGCGCGGCGGAACCAGGACGCCGCGAACAGGTCCCAAGGGCAGAAAGAGCTAGGCGGGCCGGGGGGGCGGCGCAATGGAAAGAGGGGACGGACAGCGGCAAGCGCCGCGGCCGTCCCCTCTTGTTGGCTGTAAAAAAATCGGCATAAAATGTAAAAGGGTATGGGTGCGGGAATAAAAGGGATATCAAGCCTTTTTCTTGATGTACAGATAGCCCATGGTGTTTGGGCCGCAGTGGCTGGAGATGGTGGCGCCAGCCTCGGTGACGTAGATGTTCTTAAAGTAGTGGAGCGCTTCCAGCTGCTGCTTGGCAGCCAGGGCCATGGTGGAATCCGTGGCGGAGTGGGTGACGAAGATGCGCTCGGGTTCGATGGTGTCCAGAACGTTGAGCACCATCTTTTTTTGATACTGCTCCATGCAGTGCTGCAGGTTGCCGCGGAACTTATCGCCCACGATCATCTGGCCGTCCACCATGGATATCTGGGGATGGATGCGCAGCATGGAACCGGCTACGTACACGATGGAAGAGCAACGCCCGCCCATGTGCAGGTATTCCAGGGTATCCAGCACGAAGCTGGTGCAGAGCCTGCCGCGGACCTCTTCCAGGTGGCGCACCACTTCCTGCGCGCTGCATCCCTGGTCCGCCAGGGCGCGGCCCTCGTAGAGCAGCTGCGCGGTGCCGGTGGAAAGCTGCAGGGAGTCCACGGGGTGGATGCGGTCCTTATCCAGGCCTTGGGCGGCCGCCTCGTCCCTGGCCATCAGGGCGTTTTGGAAGGTGGAGGAGATCTTGCTGGAGATGCCCAGGTAGATCACCTCGTCATAGCCCTGGTCCAGCGCCTGTTTGTAGGCGGAGACAAACTCCAGCGCGGTGATGGCTGCGGTCTTTGGCAGCTGCTTGGTCTTTGCGGCATGATCGTATAATTCCTGCCGCGAGATGTCCACGCCGTCCAGATGATCCTCGCCGTTGAGAAACACGTGCAACGGCAGGGCGGTTGCGTCCAGGGCCTGCAGCGTTTCCTTGGGCAGGTCGCAGGTGGTGTCGGTGAGGAACTTGATGTGATGGGACAAGCTGTTCCCTCCTTTCTCCATTCTATCATACCCAATGCACGGGCCATTTGCAAGCTGCAAACGCCGTTCGCCCTTCTGCGACAACGATTTACAAAAACTTCATACAACTTCTGTAATCATTTGGGATGTGCTGTCGTCAAAGATGATGTATACTTTACTTACACGAAAGTGGTTTGTGGGGGTTTGCCGCTATGAGACGTTTCTGGCTTGTGCTGTTGGCCGTGTTCCTTGTTCTGGCATGCTTGACCGGCTGCGCGCCGTCCAAGCGCGTGGAGATCCTTCCAGGACCCAGCCCGACGCCGGGCGGCCTGAACATCGCCCAGGCCCAGCAGGCGCTCCCCTCCGCCTCGCCCTCCCAGCAGCCCAGCGCCCCTGCGGAGGCGTCCCAGGAACCCCAGGAGAGCGAGGAGAACGCCGGACGCCCCACCCCGCCCCCACCTGTCACCGAGGATAGCAAGATTGTCTATCTGACCTTTGACGACGGACCTTCCAAAAACACCGAGGCCCTGTTGGAGGTGCTGGCCGAAAAGCAGGTGCCCGCCACCTTCTTCATCCTGGGCACCAACGCCGACGACCACCCCGAGCGGGTGGAGGCCATCGCCGCAGCCGGCCACCTGGTGGCCAACCACACCTATTCCCACCAAACGGACGAGATCTACCAAAGCGCTGACGCGCTGCTGGCGGACATTGAAAAGTGCGCCGAGACCATCCGCTCCATCTTGGGCGAGGAGTATCCCACGGATCTGTTCCGTTTCCCCTACGGCTCCACCAACAAGGCCTGCCGCGACTACCGCCAGGCCGTGCGCGAGGCCGGTTACCGCTACTTCGACTGGAACGCCCTCAACGGCGACGCGGAGACGGGCACCTATAAGCGCACGCCCGAGGAGCTGATGGAGCGCTTCAAGGAAACCGTGGACGACGTGGACGGCCGCAAGAACGAGGTGATCGTGCTCATGCACGACACCGGCTCCAAGGAAAACACCGTCAAGATGCTGGGCGACGCCATCGACTACCTCAAGGAGCTTGGCTACGAATTCCGCACGCTGGAATACGCCCAGATGAAGGACTAGCGGACAGAAACGAGGCTCGATCAGCGGCATGGACGCGCGCCATGCCGCTTTTGCTTTGCCCCGCGTTACCAGTCCATGCCCGCGTTTCCAACCATCCCCTCTGGCAAGGCGGGGGGCAAGTGTGGTATGCTTGCCTTACACAAATCAAGACGACGAGGGAGGACCGACGCCCATGAAACTCATGTTTGCATCCGATATCCATGGCTCCGCCTATTACGCCAGGGAGCTCAAGCGCCTGCACGGCCTGGAAAAGCCGGACCGCCTGCTGCTGTTGGGGGACCTGCTCTACCACGGCCCCAGGAACGACCTGCCCAGGGACTACGCGCCCAAAGAGGTGATCGAGCTGCTCAATTCCCTGTCCGACCAGGTGCTCTGCGTGCGCGGCAACTGCGATGCCGAGGTGGACCAGATGGTGCTGGATTTCCCCATCCTGGCCGAGTCGCTGCTGCTCTATCTGCCGGACGACCGGGGGTGCTTCCTCACCCATGGGCACATCTACAACGACCAAAACCCGCCCAAGCTGCATATGGGCGATCTGCTCATCCACGGCCATACCCATGTGGCGGGCATCTGGCAGGGCCCCGTCTACACCACCATCAACCCCGGCTCCATCGCCCTGCCTAAGGAAGGCCAGCCCAGCAGCTACATGATCTACCAGGACGGGCTGTTTTCCATCAAGTCCCTGGAGGGCAAGGTGCTCCACAGCCTCGCCCTGTAGGCCGCGCCGGCCGCGGTCCCCGGAAAAAACGGAATTCACCTCAAGGAGGGAGTTTGCCATGGAAGCCCTGGATTGTTCCCTCGCCCGCCTGGCCCCCACCCTGGCCGAGGCCCTGGGCATCGAGCCGCCCAAGCAGGCCGAACCCGCCCTGCCCTTCGTCGCTCCCCTCCTGGCGGAGCTGGCCTCGGGCCCGCTGGAACGCAGCCTCCTCCACAACCCGGACGCGGTGGCGGCCTGGCTGTACAGGAAGTATGCCCCCTGGTTTGAGCCGGTGCTGCGCCATACCCAGCTGGCCCTGCCCCTGCGCTCGCCCCTGCCCTCGGTCACGCCGGTCTGTTTCGGCACCATGTACACCGGCGCCCAGCCCGAGGTGCACGGCATCCAGGCCTAC
>CALWRM010000019.1 GCA_944383925.1 uncultured Clostridia bacterium | reverse complement strand
GGACACGGCGGGGAAGAATGCAAAGAAGATAGAGGAGTACATCCGGCACCAGCTGGAAGAAGACAGGGCAGGAGAACAGCTGACGATGGGAAATATCTAAGCCCGTTTACGGGCAGCAAGTAACAAGCTCCATGCAGGTGACAGACCGTACCAACGCGACGTGACGCGTGGCCAGCAACAGAGGGCTTTGCCCGTTTAAGAAAAACCCCCGGCTCCGCCGGGGGATTTTTATTTTGTGAATGCCGAAAACCACTCGCTAGGCGAAATGGTTTAGGAGAAGGCGAATGTCGATCATGCGGACAAGAAAAACTCCCTTTGCAAAAATAGAAATGCGGGCCGCCAGCTGCACAACCGAGCAAGGGGAAGCTATTCAAAATGAACGACGCAAATCTTTTATCGCATACAAGCTGGAATTGCAAATACGATATCGTGTTACCGATAGTAATCTCAATCACACAGGGATTTACCTCTATTCTAGGGGCAAAATCATGATTCATTTGACCTTTGACTACAAAACCGATGATAAATGCACCACACCAGGCCAATATTTGAAGTATCACTGGACATTCCAGGGCCTCACCACACGAGAACTGGCGGAAAAGGTTGGCATTGTGCCCGCGACGTTGGTTATGTACGAGAATGACCGGCACCCCATCAAGTACAAGACAGCGGTGGCACTTGCAAATGCGCTGGGGATTGACCGTAACAGGCTTCTGGACGAATATAAGGCGTATTTTCGGCAAGTGAAAGCAATGAAGCGAGGGCATGAGGTCACAAACATGGAACAAAGGAGGCGATGGGATGAATTCGGTTCAGCAAGGTTTACCATACACAAGGCAACCGATACTGTACGAGCTATATAACGTTTTGGATTCGAAAAAGAGCGAATATAACAAAATGAAAAACGGAGGCATCGCCACCGGAGTAACCGTTTACGGAAGCAGAAGAGGAGCTACGCTGTCAGGATCCGAACATCCGCCGGCCGCCGTCCTGACGGTGGAGAGCAGCGCCCCCTGCGAGGGGCTTTCCCGGCAGGGCGGGTAGCGCGCGGCGGACTATCTGGCAGGATGTATGGAACAGCTGCCGGAAAACGAGCTGAAAACACGGCTCTGATAGAGCTAAGAGGAGGAAACGTAACATGAACGCAAAACAGGGGGAAAGCTGGGGGCAATGCTGCTCGGCCTCTGCCTGCTGATCGGGCTGCAGCCCATAACCGCGTTTGCGAATGAAACGGGAAGGGCCTTACCTACGAAAGCACATGTGAAAGCGGTATTCTCTAATGCCGCTGTAACCGCCGGCGCGGACAGTCAGATTTGCGCAGCGACCGTAAAGGACAAGAGCGGGGACTTTGTGCTCCACTATGTCTATTCTAAAGATGGTATCTGGAATGTGCAACTGTTTGACAGGGTGAGGGACGGTCTTGCGGAGCCCTATAAATCGCTGATTCCGGTACTTGAAAAAGATGATGATAATAAAAAGGGATTTCTTTTCTTAAGTGACGGCCAATATGAGGGCATGGATCTGGATTGGGCTGACCCTGCCGCCGTTGCCGAGGCGCTTATTTCGGGAAGCGGGACGGTAACGACCGAGGAAAATACATCTTCCGTTTTTTCAGGCACCTCCATCGATATCATCGATGAGCATTGCAGCGATTATGATGGATTTGTTGTTGAAACTATAAATGAAATAGGTGAGTCGATTGCACGCCCAACAGGCGCGAACATCATAGAAGCTATCGGTAGTGTTTCAAAAGGTGGGGCTTACTATATTGTTGAGGACGGTATAACGAAAGAGTGTTATGACGTTGTTATTTCTGTACACGTCGCCAAAATTTCCGCCAACACCGCCACAAAGACTGCGGCTGTGCCAATACCGGGTAAGCCGGTTGGCCCCGTCATCATCGCGGGAGCCAACGGCACATGGCAGAAAGGCTCAAAAGATGGGCTGAGCTTTACTTCTAGCGCAGATTATTCCGATTTCATCAAGGTTCAGGTAGACGGCAAGGATCTCGACGATGCCAACTACACAGTAATGGAGGGCAGCACCGTGGTCATCCTGCGCGCGGAGTATCTGCAGACGCTGAGCGCGGGCAAGCACAGCCTGTCCATCGTTTCGAAGAACGACACGGCCACCACGGAGTTCACCATCACGGCGGCGCAAGCCTTGGCCGGAGTTGAACAGACAGAGGGGGATCAGAGCGGCGGTGACGCCACGCCGCAGGAACCGGACAAGAATGAAGGAGACGCAGCCAACCCGCCAACTGGGGATGACAGCAACGTCGCTCTTTGGATTGCGGTTATGCTGGCCGCGGGAATTGCCCTGACCGGCACCGTCCTTTACAGCCGCAAGAGAAAATACAGCAAATAGCCTAGGAGAATGCGCCCTATGGAATAACGCCACAGGGCGCGTTTTTTGTGCATGCACCGCAGAAAGCCCGCGGCGTTGTTTTCCATGTTAAGCGATCGTGCTCTGTCGCGGGTTTTGCGCTTTTGCTTTCTACCTTCCCCTGCAAGCTCTAAGCTGGTCATGGACGCGTTCCTTTTTGGGCGGCGCATGCCGCTTTTTTCCGGCTGGCCTGCGCTTTTTCCTGACCGAGCGCTCCCATTCGGCAAGAGCGCGGTTGTACTGTTCCGCAGGTAGGTACTTTGTGTGGATAAAAGCCCGTGTGGGGCGGTTTGCGGGCCGAGGGAAAGGCCGCGCCCTGCAAGGCGCCAAAGGCGCCCTGTGGGCCATACACGCGGGGGAGGGGCGTTCAAGATGGACGGGGTATGCGGCTGGGGGGGAGACTGCGGAGGGGAAGAAGACGGAGATGCGCGAGCAGCGAGGCGAAAATGCAGGCACACATCATGGAAGTGGACGGAATTATCACCAAGGGTTTGGTTTATCCTGTAGAATGAACAGAAATAGGTGCATAATGTATATACATTATATATAGGTTTAGACAGACGGTGTTCGCGTCACGATCAAAAGCGGAACCCTAGAGGCGCCGATGATGTATTTTTGGAAAAACGCGGACTTGACCTTCTGATCAGAAGGAAGAGTGACATTGAATGACGGCGAGATTTGGATCAGTGACCAAGAAAGCAAGCCTTCGCAGATTCCTTAAAATGCAAAGAATTTTTGTATCGTGGGGGCGATGATTGAGGAGTTCACGCTTCCTTTTTCGATGATCCAGCCCATAAAACCGATCAGCGGCGTGATGGTTACCATCGAGCCCTAAGAAGAGACACCCTCCCTAGACGCCGCCGCGCTCTATTCGGTGATCTGTTGGACGTTATACGTGCGGTCGGGCCCGGCATGCTGTATGAGAGGATGAGAACGCTATCCATGGGTACCGCCATCGAGGTGTTGGAAGTGCAAAATGGCTGGTACAAGATCGTGTTCCAAGGCGGCATGGGCTATGTCTCTTCGATCTATGTAGCCTAAGGAAACAAAAAGCCCCCGTTCCTTCCCCGAAGAAGGGACGGGGCTTTTGTCTTGCTTTGCGGCAAAGCGCCGCCAAGCCCGAACAAGGCCGCCGCACCCCCCGAAGCAATCCAGGGACCGCGCGCCGGCTGCCGGACGAAGCCCTGGGCCTCGCCGGAAGGGGGAAAGGGGCTTGACACGGTCAATCTAATGCGTTAGACTAGCCTTAGATCTAATGCGTTAGATGTAGGAGGCGAGTGCATGGAAACCCCCAAGGTGTTTGAGAGCGAATACCGGTTTTGCCTGATCCTTTGGGAGACGGAGCCCATTCAGAGCAGCCGGCTTGTGCGGCTGTGCAACCAACGCCTGGGCTGGAAGCCCACCACCACCTACACCGTGATCAAGCGCCTCTCCGAGCGGGGCGTGGTCAAGAACGAGAACAGCATCGTGACCTCCCTGGTGAGCAAGGATCAGGTGCAGGCGGCGGAGATCGACGAGCTGGTGGAGAAGAGATTCGGAGGATCCCTGCCGGCCTTCATCGCTGCCTTTGCCAGAACGAAGCGGCTGTCCAAGGCGGAGGTGGACGAGATGCAGAGGATGATCGACCGTTTTCGGGAGGAGGAGGAGCATGGCTGAGGCCTTCATCCAGGCGCTGAACCAAAGCATCGCCGCGGGCTGGCTGCTCGTGGCCGTGCTGCTTCTGCGCGCGGTCCTGCGCAGGGCGCCCAAGTGGACCATGGTGCTGCTCTGGGGATTGGTGGCCCTTCGGCTCTGCTGGCCGTTTTCGTGGCAAAGCGCCTGGAGCCTGTTGCCGAGCAGCCAGACCATCTCTCCCGACATCCTGATGGACCCGTCGCCCAGCATCCACAGCGGCATCGACGCGCTCAACAGCATCGTCAACCCGGCAATCCGCCAGGCCTTTACGCCAAATCCCGGCGACAGCGTCAATCCCTTGCAGGTTTGGGCTGCGGTGCTGGCGGTGGTCTGGCTCGCCGGCGTGGGCGCGCTGCTCGGCTATGCGGGCCTTAGCTACGTCAGCCTGCGCGCACGCCTGCGCACGGCCGTGCGCTTGCAGGAGGGCGTCTTTCAGAGCGAGAGGGTGAGCTCCCCCTTCGTGTTGGGCGTGTTTCGCCCGCGGGTATATCTTCCCTTTGGGCTGGACGCGTCCACTCGGGACTATGTGCTCGCCCACGAGCGGGCCCATATCCGCCGCCGCGACCATTGGTGGAAGCCGCTGGGCTTTTTGCTGGTGGCCGCGTATTGGTTCCATCCGCTGCTGTGGCTGGGGTATTGGCTGCTGTGCCGGGACATCGAGCTCGCCTGCGACGAGTCGGTGGTCCGCAAGCTGGAACCTGCCCAGCGGGCCGACTACACCCAAGCCCTGCTGGATTGCAGCGCGGGCCGGCGTCTGGCGGTCGCCTGTCCGCTGGCCTTCGGCGAGCTGGACGTTCGGCGGCGGATCCGGGCTGCGCTGGACTACCGCAAGCCCGCGCTGTGGATCGTCGTGCTCGCGCTGCTCGCCTGCGCGCTGACGGCCCTCTGCTTCCTGACCGATCCGCAGGAAACGAAGGTGATCAACCCCTGGGTGCGCGAGTATGAGCCCGGGCAGGAGGGCAGCGTTGGATCCGTGGACAAGGACGCCTTCGAGGCCATCAGCCCGGCCTTTGCCATCGGCGCGGACCGCAACGGCGTCGCCGTCTTCAAGGACCCGCAGGCCGCCTTCGACGCCTTCGTGGAGCTTTACGCCGAGGGCTTGGGGTTGGTGCAGAGGGAATTCGGCCTGGATCCCATCACGGAGGAGAATTATCTATCGTACAAGCGGTGCGGCGCGCAGGCCGTGTCCGGCTCCCCGGAGGAGCTGGAACAGGCGGCCTTCGTCTCCCAATTTCTGGATATCTACGAGAACAGCTTCGCGCCCGAGGCGCAGGACGGCGGCCTATCCGCCTCCCGGGCGGGCCAGGCGGGGGAGACGCTGCGCCTGGAGAACGTGGTCGAGCTGTCGAAGAAGGGCCAGGAGCTGGGCTGGGCCGACTTTGAAAGCTACGCCTATGTGGAGACCGGTTCCGGCCTGTACATCCGCATCTACCGGATCGACGAGCTGTTTTCCCTGGCCATCGGCGGCGCCGGTCCCAGCCGGACGCCCATGTACATCTACCTCCAGGCAAACGACGGCCTGGGGGAGGCCGTCGACATTCGGGAAGGCGGCGTGGAGGACTACATACAAGCGCATCGAGACAATCCCGTGGCGCTGGAGCTTGGTTCGAGCTGGCAGCGCAGCCCCGTGGGCTATTCGGGCGAGGCGGCGGCCTTTCTGTATGAGCAAAACCCAGGCTGCATGGTGGCGACCAGCGCGGTGAAGCACGAGCCCGTCGTGCTGGTGGAGAGCCTGGAAGAGCTGCGCGGCCTGGAGGAGGGGCTGGCGGCCTACCTGGATCTGGAGAGCTCCGTTTCGGACGCCCTCAGCTTTGCGGAGATAGCGGCCCTGTACGACCAGGGCTTTTTTGAGACGCAGGCGCTGCTGCTGGCGTATGTGTCGGGCTTTGAAGAGGAGCTTTCGCCCGAGATGACGGGGGTTGTCAAGAGGGATGGAATCCTGAACGTGCACCTGCGCATCGAGCGCCGGGCGACCGGCGAAAACCTAGGGGGCTGGCTGCTGGCCATTCCCCTGGAGAAGACCTTGCTGGCCGATGTGGAGACGGTGCGGGCGCCCCTCCGCTTCTCGTAAAGGCAGCGGGGCGGACAAACACGGGCGCAAAAGGGCCGCGGGGAAGGAGCTTCCTCGCGGCCCGCTTGGGTTTTTGCGGACGGTCAGCGCAGACGCCACTGGAGCAGAAGGGCGGAATTTGCGATCACCAGCACGGAACCGGCGTTGTGCACCAGCGCGCCGACGACGGGGTTGAGGGTGCCGATCATGGCCAACAGGATGGCTACGAAGTTGAGAAGCATGGAAAAGCTCATGTTCCACTTGATGGTGGTCATCATGCGCCGGGAAAGGGCGATGAGGTGCGGCAGTTCGCTGACGTCGTCGTTGACCAGCGCGATGTCGGCGGCGTCGATGGCGATGTCGCTGCCAACGCCGCCCATGGCGATGCCCACGTTCGCCTTTTTCAGCGCGGGGGCGTCGTTGATGCCGTCGCCGATCATGCAGACGTCCTCCTGATTCTCCTGGTAGGCGGCGATGCGGCGCAGCTTCTCCTCGGGAAGGCAGTTGGCGTGGACCTCCCGGATGTGCAGCTGCTCGGCGATGGCGCTGGCGGCGCTTTCGTGGTCGCCGGTCAGCAACACGGGCTGTACGCCCAGGGCCTGCAGCCGGTCGATGGTGTGGCGGCTTTCCTCGCGCAGGGTGTCCGATAGGGCGATGTAGCCGGCGCAGCGGCCGTCCAGTGCCACGTAGGTGAGGGTGCAACCCCGTTCCAGGTAGTGTTTGGCCGTGAGCTCCAGCTCCTCGGCCAAGGGGATGCCCTCCTCGGCCAGCAGCTCCTTGTTGCCGGCCAGCACGCGCTTGCCGTCCACAACCGCAGCCACCCCCCTGCTGGGCAGCATGCGGAAGGCCTCCGCGTTCCACAAATCGTCCTGCGCCTCCTGGCGGAAGCTCTGCACGATGGCCTTGCCCAGCGGGTGTTCGGACAGCTGCTCCGCGGAGGCGGATAGCCGGTACAGGGACTTGGGATCGATGCCGCCTTTCAAGCTCTCCACATGAACCACCTTCGGGGTTCCGTAGGTGAGGGTGCCGGTTTTGTCGAAGGTCAGCTTGGAAACCTTGGCCAAGCGCTCCAGCGCATCGCCCTCGCGCACCAAAAAGCCGTGGCGCGTGGCGTTGCCGATGGCCGCCATGATGGCCGTCGGCGTGGCGAGCACCAGCGCGCAGGGGCAGAAGACGACCAGGATGGTGACGGCGCGGATGATCTGGCCGCTGATCAGCCAGGTCAGCGCGGCGGAGCTGAGGGCGATGACCACGATCCAGGTGGCCCAGCGGTCTGCAAGGCCCACGATCTTGGCCTTGCCCGCATCCGCGGACTGCACCAGGCGCACCATCCGCTGGATGGAACTGTCCTCGCCCACCTTGGTGGCCCGCATCTCAAAGGCGCCGAACTGGTTGACCGTGCCGCTGGAAACCTCGTCGCCGGCGGACTTGTCCACGGGCAGGGATTCTCCCGTCATCACCGCCTGGTTGACCGAGGTCTGGCCGCTGAGAATGACGCCGTCCACCGGAACGGCCTCGCCGGGCAGGACGCGCAACACGTCGCCAACCCGCACCTGCTCCACGGGCACCGTGCTTTCCTGGCCGTCGTTGACGATGCGGGCGGTCTGGGGCGTGAGGTGCACCAGCTTTTCGATGCCCGCGCGGGCCTTGGCCACCGTCAGATCCTCCAGCAGCGCCCCCAGCTGCATGATGAAGGCCACCTCGCCCGCGGCAAAGTCCTCGCCGATGCACACCGAGGCGATCAAGGCCAGGGAGACCAGCACATCCGCCTTGATGTCGAAGGAGGTGACAAGGCCGATGAAGGCTTCCAATAGGATGGGCAGCCCGCAAAGCACGATGGCGATCCAGGCGGGGTCAAAGGGCAGGGGAGAGAGGCCGGTCAGGCTGAGCACCAGGGCCGCGCCGGAAACGCACAGCAGCGCGACGTCCTTCTTCGTGCCGCCGAGCTCCAACAAATGTTCCAGGTTCTTCACGAATTTGCGCAAAATCCGCTCCTCCTTTCGCCAGCAGCCGAGGGCTGCGTGCGCCCCCATTATACATATAGGGGTATGGGTTGTCAAGGGCTGGAGCGGGGAAGCGGCTTTGTCATGGAAAACAAACGGCAGCCTTCCGGCTGCCGTTTGCGGGTGGAGGCGCGCTGGCGCTAGCCCATGTTGGAAAAGCGCTCCACGGCCTTGGTAAAGCTCTCGATGGTCTTGTCGGCGTCTCCGTGCTCCAAGCCGTCGCGCACGCAATGGCGGATGTGCCCCTCGAGAATGACCTTGCCGCAGCCGTGGAGCGCGGCCTTTGCGGCGTTGAGCTGGGAGAGAATGTCCTCGCAGGGGATATCCTCGTCGATCATGCGGTCGATGGCCTGCACCTGGCCGATGATCTTCTTGAGCCTGCGATGCAGGTTATCGGAATCCATGCATTGTTTCATAGGGACCTCCAGAACCCATATGGGGATGCCTCCATTATACCGGCGGCGGGGGGAAAGTCAAGGGAGGGCGGCGGCCAACGGTCTTGACAGCGCGGCCCTTGGCGGGGTATGTTTATGGGCAGAACGGCCGCGCAACCCAAGGGGCGCGTCGGCCAACGCTGCATGCAGGAGGATGGACAACAACCATGGAAGTATCCAAGCTCGTTTCCAGACGGTTTAAGGAGACGCCGGCGGACTGCCAAATCCAGAGCCAGGCCCTGATGATCCGCGGAGGCTACATCAAGGCGGTGGGCAACGGCATCTACACGCTCTTGCCTCCGGCCAAGCGCATCCTGCGCAAGATTGAAAACATCATCCGCGAGGAGATGGACGCGATCGACGGCCAGGAGGTGCTCTTTCCCGTCGCGATGCCCGCCTCGCTTTGGAAGGAATCCGGCCGCTACGACTCCATCGGCAGCGAGCTGCTGCGCTTCAAGGACAGATCCGGCGGCGATATGGTGCTGGGCATGACCCATGAGGAGGCAGCCGTGCACCTGGCCAGGGATGTGGCGGACTCCTACGCCCAGTACCCCTTCATGATCTATCAAATTCAAACCAAGTTCCGCGACGAACCCAGAACCCGCGGCGGGTTGATCCGCGTGCGCGAGTTTACGATGAAGGACGCCTACTCCTTCCACACCTCCCAGGAGGATCTGGAGGCCTATTACCGGCGCTGCTACGATGCCTACCACCGCATCTTTGCCAGGGTTGGCCTTCCCCACGTGGTGGCCGTGCAGTCCGATTCGGGTATGATGGGTGGAAAAATCGCCCATGAATACATGCTGCTCACCGAGGTGGGCGAGGACAGCATCGTGCTGTGCCCGGAATGCGGCTACCGGGCGAACATGGAGGCGGCGCCCAGCTTGGTGCGCAACGAGCCCACGGAGCCCAAACCCCTGACCAAGCTGGCCACGCCCGGCGTAAAGACCATCGAAGCCCTCTGCGATTTTTTGCAGATCACGCCCGCCCAAACCTGCAAGGCCGTCGTCTATCAGCGCAACCAGGACGACGGCGTGGTGATCGCCTTCCTGCGCGGGGACCTGGACGTGAACGAGACCAAGCTGCGCAACCACTTGGGCTACGACATCCACCCCGCCGCGTTCCCGGACGGGGAGGCGCCCTTGGCGCTGGGCTTCTGCGGGCCGCTGGGCCTGCCCGAGGGCGTGGCGGTGGTGTTCGACAGCTCCCTGCAGGGCCTGGAGGACCTGGTGGCCGGCGCCAACGAGCCGGATTGCCATCTCGCGGGCCTGTGTTTGGCCAGGGATGTGGGCCGGATCGAGTATGTGGACGTGGCCAAGGCCAGGCAGGGAGGCGTCTGCCCGGCCTGCGGCAAGGCGGCGCTGGACATTCGCCGCGGCATCGAGGTCGGCAACATCTTCCAGCTGGGAGATAAATACACCGCCTCCATGGGCATGCGCTATGTGGACCAGGACGGCAGCCTCAAAACCCCCTCATGGGCTGCTATGGCATCGGCCTTGGCCGCCTGGCCGCCTCGGTCTGCGAGGTTTCCCGGGACGAGTACGGCCCCATCTGGCCCATCTCCATCGCGCCCTGGCAGGTGCATATCTGCGGCCTACGGGCCGATCAGCCGGAGGTGGCCCAGGCCTGTCGCGCGCTGTACGGCCAGCTGGAGGCAAGGGGGTTGGAGGTGCTCCTGGACGACAGGTCCGTGAGCGCCGGCGTGATGTTCTCCGACGCGGACCTGCTCGGCGTGCCCGTGCGCGTGGTGATCAGCCCAAGGGGCCTGAAGGCCGGAACGGCGGAGGTGTCCAAGCGGGACAAGAGCCTACAGGAAAAGCCCGCCCTGGACCAGACGGCGGATTTCGTGGAGGCCCTGGTGCGCGAGGAGCTGCAAAGGCTGAACGCTCGCCGCTGATGGGAAGGGAAAAAGCGCCCAACCAAGAGGAGGCCGCCCCGAAAGGGGCGGCCTCCTCTTGGTTGGGTGAACTATTGCTTATCGGCCTTGGACGCGCCGGCCTTGTTGAAGACCCAGATGACCCCCATGATGACCAGGATCACCAGGAAGATGCCGCCCATGCCATAGGCCATGGTGGGCAAGGTGCTCAGGAAAGCTTGAACGTCGATATGCATGAGGATGGCTCCTTTCCAAAATCAGCCGCCAATTAGCTTGATGATCAGGCCGCCAGCGATGACGGAGGCGATTTGTCCCGCCACGTTCGCGCCCGCCGCGTGCATGAGCAGGAAGTTCTGCGGGTCTTCCTTCAGGCCCATCTTATGCACCACGCGGGAGGACATGGGGAAGGCGGAGATGCCGGCCGCGCCCACCATGGGATTGACCTTCTTCTTGAAAAAGAGGTTCATCAGCTTGGCAAAGAGCACGCCGCCCACGGTATCCATGATGAAGGCGACCAGACCAAGGGCCAGGATCATGAGGGTTTCGGGGTTGAGGAACATGTCCGCCTGCATCCTGACGGCCACCGTCAGGCCCAAGAACAGGGTGATGAGGTTGGCGAGCACCTTTTGCGCGGTCTCGGACAGGGAATTGAGCACGCCGCACTCGCGCAGCAGGTTGCCGAACATCAGGAAGCCCACCAGCGCCACCGAGCGCGGAGCCACCAGGCCGGCGATGGCCGTGACCACGATGGGGAAGAGGATGCGCGTGGTCTTGGTGACGCTCTTCTGCTCATAAGGCATGCGGATGAGGCGATCCTTCTTGGTGGTGATCAGCCGGATCACGGGCGGCTGCACGATGGGCACCAGGGCCATGTAGGAGTAGGCGGCCACGATGATGGCGCCGATGTAGTTGCTCTGGAAGTAGTTGGCAACGAAGATGGAGGTGGGGCCGTCCGCCGCGCCGATGATGGCGATGGAGGCCGCATCCTTGAGGTCAAAGCCCAGCAGCGCGGCCATGGATAGGGTAAAGAAGATGCCGAACTGGGCGGCCGCGCCAAAGAGCATCATCTTTGGGTTGGTCAACAGGGGGCCAAAGTCGATCATGGCGCCGATACCGATGAACAGCAACAGGGGGAAGAGTTCGTTCGCGATGCCGGCGTCGAAGAGCACGGACAGCGCGCCTTCCTCGGTTACCCCGTTGATGACCTGGGTGATCGCGCCGGACATGGGCAGGTTGACCAAAATGGCTCCAAAGCCCATGGGCAGCAGCAGGGAGGGCTCCATGTCCTTCTTGATGGCCAGGTAGATGAGCAGGCCGCCGATGATCCACATGGCGATCATCTTCACCCAGTCCATGGGGCCAAGCGCCATGAGGTCGCCAAAGAGCAATTCCATAGTGTGGGTACCACCTTTCCAGCGTCCGCTGTGTGATTGGGGCATCTATAAAAAGCGAGACTTGTCCAGAAGCCTCGCGGAGATCCGGAAAAGTCTCGCCATTTCATGTGGCCGCGGGCGGCAAAACGCCTGCCGAGATGACGCGCGCACACAACGCCCCTTTGCGGGCGCAGGCTACTCCCTTTTTCCTTACCAATATACCACCTGTGCGAAGCTTTTGCAACGAAATCCCACGTCAAATCCGAAAAGGACCACGAGCCACTCCCGGGAAAGTGGCTGGTATTCTTTGACCGCCTATGTTAAAATAATCGGTATATGGACAAAAACCCAAGAAAAAGGAGGAAGTAAAATGCAACAAAGAGCCGTGTTCTACCCGCTGGGCGAGGGCATCACCCTCATCGACGACGCGGGCGAGGCCACCTGCTATGTGGTGGAAGGCCCCGAGAAGGCCCTGGTGATCGATACAGTCAACGGCAAGGAGGACCTCAAGGCCGTCGTTCGCCAGATCACCGACAAGCCCCTGGTGGTGTTCAATACCCATGGGCATCCGGACCATGTCTTTGGCAACGTCTTTTTTGAGGAGGCCTACCTTAACAAGAAGGATTGGCCCATTCACGACGCCTTCTTTGCGCAGCAGCCCGAAAACGGCGCCAAGCCCTGCCCCCTGAAGGACGTCCAGCCGGGCGATACCATCGACCTTGGCGGCCGCAAGCTCCTGGCCATCGCCCTTGCGGGGCATACGCCGGGCAGCCTCTGCCTGCTGGACGACCAGAGTCGCACCCTGTTCACGGGCGACAGCATGTGCCACACCCTTTGGATGCAGCTGGACCACTCCACCTCCATCCAAACCCTCCTGGATAGCCTCAACGCCCTGGATCCCTACCGCCAACGCTTTGACCGCCTGGCCATGGGCCATGGCACGCAGACCACCCCGGCCGACTACATCGACCGCCTGAAGGCCTGCGCCGAGGACCTGATCCGCACCGGCGGCGAGGGGGACGAGCAGGGCAGCTGGTTTGGCGGCGTGGCCTATCACCATAGGTTTGGGGAAAACGATTCCATCTTCTACACAAAGGACAAGCTATAAGGTCCGTCCCGCAGCTCTGGCGCAGAGAAAGGCGCGGCGGCCCCTGGGAGGAATTGGAGAATGAACATAGGGTTTCGGCCATACACCTCGCAGGCCGGGATCACCGAGGATTATTTCCGCGTGTACGATTTCCTGGCCGAAGAGGGGCTGCGGGGGTATACCTACGCCCGCTGGGCTTGGATGGCGACCCACAGCTACCTGCAAAGGGAAAACGTGGGCCGCATGGGCCTGTGGGAGGAGGCGGGCCGGCTGGTGGCGGCCGCCCTGTTTGATTGCAGCCTGGACGACATCTTTTTGCTGGTACGGCCGGGGTATGAATGCCTGCGGCCGGAGATGATCGCCTATGCGCAGGAGAGGTTGGCGAGCGAACACTTTGCCCTGCTCATCGCGGAAGGGGACGAGACGTTCCAGGCCCAGGCCGCCGGCCTTGGCTATAGGGCCACCCCGAGCGTGGAGCGGGAGGCCGTGCTCTTTCCCGACGGCGGCGCCTTTGACAATCCCCTGCCCGAGGGATACCGCTGCGTCAGCCTGGCCGAAAGGCCGGATTTTTACCAGTACCTTCGCGTGCTGTACAGGGGCTTTGACCATGAGAAAAACGGGGAGGGCCCTTTTGCCCCCAGCGAGGAGGAGAGGGCCTGGATCCAGACCCATGCGCAAAGCCTAGATCCCCATGAGAATTTGCAGCTCAAGATCGCCGTCGAGGCGCCGGACGGCAGCTTTGCCGCCTTTGCCGGCCTTTGGTACGACGCCAGGACGGACTTTGCCGTGGTGGAACCCGTGGCCACGGATCCGGACCATCGGAGAAAAGGCCTCGGCCGGGCGGCGGTGCTGGAGGGCGTCCGGCGGGTGGCGGATCTGGGCGCGAAGGCCGTGTACGTGGGTTCCGACCAGCCGTTCTATTACGGCCTGGGCTTTCAACCCTATCGAAGCTATGTCCGCTGGGTTCGCCGCGGACGCTAAGGCTGCAAATGCGAGGCCGGTCCAAGGGCCGGCGATATGCGCAGATCAAAAGGGCCGTCCGGAGGGATTTTCCGGGCGGCCCTTGGAAGCTTAGGCGTTTTGTTGGGGTCGGCGCTTGGAATGGCGGCGCAGCGCCAAGGAAGCGCGGAAGGCTTCCAGCGTGGCCGCCCCTTCCACGGTGACCGGCTTGATCCAGCGGCCGGAGCGCAGATACCACAGCTCCAGGAACAGGCGGAGGAATTCGTCCATGTACATGAAGGAGAAGACCGCCAGGAAGGGGAGGCGCCACACGATGCCGGCGCACCAGGTCAGGGGGACCGTGATCAGGAACAGGCCGCTGATCTCCAGCACCGTGCCGAAGACGGGCTCGCCCCCCGCGCGGAAGTTGTTGTTCATCATGTAATTGCAGGTGCGCACCGTGCCGGCCACCGCGTAGACCAGCAGCATCCACTTGCCGTAGTAGAGCGCCGTCTCGCCCAGGCCGAACAGGCCGAGCAGGGGACCGCGGACGGGAAGCAGCAGCAGGCAGATGCAAAGGGTGATGGTCGGGCAAATCAGGGCGAAGCGCTTGGCGTCCAGGAAACCGGACTCGTGCTGGCCCGCGCCGATCTGCTTGCCCACCACGACGCCGCTGGCGCTGCTCAGGCCGACGAAGAAGGCGAAGATCAATCCCTCCACCACGCGGAAAGCGGCCATGGCCGCGATGCCGGCCTCATCCTGCCGGCCGATGACGATGTTGATGAGCATTTGGCCAACGCCGTACAGCAGCTCGTTGCCGATGATGGGGAGGCTCTTGGCCAGGTATTGCCGCACGAAGGCCGCGGTCCAGCGGAACTGGTCGGCCACGCGCAGCACGAAGGAATGGTCGTCCCGCGCGGCCAGCAGGTAGAGCAGGCCTACGTTGACGATGGCGCTGACCACGGTGCCCACCGCCGCGCCGCGCGCGCCCATGGCGGGCAGGCCGAACTTGCCGAAAATGAGCAGGTAGTTGACCAGGCAGTTGGTCAACAGGCTGACGATGGAAGCGTAGAGGGGCTGCTTGACCTTTTCCGTCGAGCGAAGCAGGGAGCTGATGGCCATGGCCAACACCTGGAGCGGATAGCTCCAGCCGGTGATGCGCAGGTATTCCACGCCGATGGCCTGGATGTTGGGCTTATCGGTGTAGACGCTTAGCACAAATTCCGGCGCAAGGACGGATACGCCCGCGAACAACAGCGCCACCAGCATCATGAAGACCTGGGTTACGCCGTAGGCCCGGCAGATGCCCTCCTCGTCCTTCGCGCCCCAATATTGGGCGAAGAACAACATGCCCCCGTTCGTAAAGCCGAAGTAGGCGGAGAACATCAGCGAGGAAAACTGCGAGCAGATGCCCACCGCCGCCACGGCCAGCTCCCCCTGGGCGCCCAGCATGATGGTGTCCACCATGCTGGCTGTGGTGGCCAGCAGGTTTTGAAAGGCCACGGGAAGGCCAATGGCAAAGATCGAGCGATAAAACGCCTTGTCTCCCAAAATCGTCCTGTTCATCCAATCCACCTCGCTTGCATCTATGCAAAAAGCGCACTCCTTATAGGATACTATGGCTTGACCGCGCTAGTCAAGCCCCTGCGGGAGAAACTTGCGGCGGAGGAAATCGCAGCGTCTAAATCGAGGGAGAGGGCCGACGAATCCCAAGTTCCCCAGGGAGCCGGGCGGATCTGCCCGAAGCGAAGAAGGGCGGCGTTTTACGGCGCGCACGGCTTTTTGGCGAGATATAGCACGTGGGTATCCTCAAACACGATCCGGTTGCCCGCCGCCTTCACCGCGTTGTAAAGACCTTCGAAAAACTTGCTCCTATAGGGCTGAGGAATGACCAGGTGATCGCAATGGGTGCCGCTATAGGCCACGTATTCTTCCGCCGTCATTTCGCGCCTGCCCAGGTACTGCCGGCGCTCAAAGGCCGTATATCCATAGCGTGGAGCGTTCTCATACTGGAATTTGCCGTGTGGATAGGGGATGTCCGGCTTGAAGTAGGCCGAATACACCTTCTGGATGTCGGCGTATAGGGCTGGGTTCGGGGTTTGATATTCGCTTCGAGTGAGCATCATGGCAAGGATGCCCCCGGGCTTGAGCAGCGCAAAGGTCTTGGAAAAAGCGATCTGTTCGGGAATCCACTGGATGGTGGCGGCGGAATAGATCATGTCAAAGCGCTTGGGACCGAAGTCGTGGCGGATGAAGTCGTCCACCACCAGGGTGAAGTTATTTCTGGAGCCATACTTGCGGGCCAGGATCTCGGCCAGGTGTTCGCCCAGCTCGATGGCCCAGTATTCGCAGCCGGTTGCGAGGATGGGTTCGGTGGCCTGGCCGGTCCCGGGACCCAGCTCCAGAACGGATTTATCTGGCCCGAGCTTGGCGTAATCGATCAGGTCCTTGAATAAAGACGGGCAGTACCTGGGGCGGTAACGGTCGAACTGTTCGGGGATGGTGTCGAAGACCTTTCGAAATTCCATTGTTCCGTCTCCTTCTGGTCGGGGAAAGAAAGGGAGGGCCAGCCTGCGCTAGGAACGCAGGCGCATATCCGATGCAACCAAGAAACAAAGGCCGAACATCCATCATTTCCTTACGGAAGGCAGGGATGTTCGGCTTGCTGAACGGCCAAGCCCCGGCATCGCCTAAGAGAAGGCGAAGAGGAAGGGGAGAAAGAAAAAGTCGCCGCGGCCAATGCAAAAGGCGCGACGGTGTGGTGGACCGCCAGGGACTCGAACCCTGGACACCCTGATTAAGAGTCGGGTGCTCTACCAGCTGAGCTAGCGGTCCATAGAAGAACCATACTTCCCCTTTTCTGGTGGACCGCCAGGGACTCGAACCCTGGACACCCTGATTAAGAGTCAGGTGCTCTACCAACTGAGCTAGCGGTCCATGAAGAAACAGGAGAAGTATGGCTTGGTGGACCGCCAGGGACTCGAACCCTGGACACCCTGATTAAGAGTCAGGTGCTCTACCAACTGAGCTAGCGGTCCATACAGGATGGGGAAAAATGGAGCGGGTGATGGGAATCGAACCCACACAGCCAGCTTGGAAGGCTGGAACTCTACCATTGAGCTACACCCGCGCGCGTGGCCCTGCGGGCGCCGGCAACCATGGCGATCCCAAGCCGCACCGGCAAAGGCCGAACCCCAAGAAAAGAGTGGAGCGGTAGACGAGATTCGAACTCGCGACATCCACCTTGGCAAGGTGGCACTCTACCACTGAGCTACTACCGCATTTAAGGGAGAAACCATTGGGGAGGTTGGTGCGGGCGAAGAGACTTGAACTCATACGCCCTAGGGCACCAGATCCTAAGTCTGGCGCGTCTGCCATTCCGCCACGCCCGCATATCTCCAATGGACAAAAACCTTGGTGACCCATCGGAGATTCGAACTCCGGACACCTTGATTAAAAGTCAAGTGCTCTGCCAACTGAGCTAATGGGTCTTGTGAAAGAATGGCTGGGGTGGCAGGACTCGAACCTACGAATGCGGGAGTCAAAGTCCCGTGCCTTACCACTTGGCGACACCCCAACGCTGCAAGCCCATTCACCCTGCAACCCAAAGCGGGGAAAGAGAAGGGGGACATGCCGTGAAAGGCGAGAAAAAATGGGGTGAATAGTGGGGCTCGAACCCACGACCTCCAGGGCCACAACCTGGCACTCTAACCAACTGAGCTATATCCACCATACTGTCGCCAGCCAAAGCGCGGAGAATATTGGCGCGCCTGTAGGGATTCGAACCCCAGACCCACGGCTTAGAAGGCCGTTGCTCTATCCTGCTGAGCTACAGGCGCATGTAAGGCGCAGGCGGCAATCCCACTGACGGAATGAAATTATACTCTCAAACGGGGAGGCTGTCAAGCCTTTTTCCAGAAAAAAGAAGAGACAGGCTAGAGCAGGGCGGCCCGCAGCTGCCCGTCCTCCAGCTCCAGCACGCCGATGCCAAGCCCCGATCCGCGGTCGGGCGCGTAGCCTAAGGATCCGGGATTGAGCAGCAGCACGCCGTCCTCCACGGCTTGGTGGGGCAGGTGGGTGTGGCCGAACAGGGCTGCGTCGCAACCCAACGCCTTGGCGCGCCGCAACAGCCGGTCCAAGCCGGACTTGACCCCCAAGGTATGGCCATGGCAGAGCAATAGGCGCTTTTCGCCAAAGGGCAACACCCGCTCCAGCTCCTTCCCCGGGCAAAAATCGCAGTTTCCCGGAAGCGCCACCACGGGAAGGGAGAGCCGCTTTGCAAACAGCTCCGCATCGCGGGCATGGTCCCCCAGATGGACCAGCAGGTCGCCCTTCATGGCACGCAACATGGGCATGCTGTCCTCCATGCGATCCAGGCGGCCGTGGGTGTCGCTGACCACCAACAGCCTCATGCGCGCGCCTCGCTTTCCAACGCCTGCAACAGCAGCGCCAGCGCCTTGGCTCGGTGGCTGATGCGGTTTTTTTGCGCCGCGTCCATCTGCGCGAATGTCTCCGTGCAGCCGGCCGGCAGGAACAAGGGGTCATAGCCAAAGCCTCCGTTGCCCCGATACTCGGGCAGAATCTCGCCCTGGCAATAGGCTTCCACCTGGATGGGGGGAAGGCCGGGGCGGCAGAGGGCGATGGCGCAGGCGTACCGGGCCGTCCAGGGGCGGGGTTTGCCGGCGAGCCGCTCCAGCAGAAGGCGGTTGTTGGCCTGGTCGTCGCCGTGAACGCCGGAGAATCTGGCCGAGTAAATGCCGGGCGCGCCGTCCAGGGTGTCCACACACAGGCCCGAATCGTCCGCCAAGGCGGCAAAGCCCGTCGCCTGGCTGACCTGAGAGGCCTTTTTCCAGGCGTTTTCGGCAAAGCTGTTGCCGTCCTCGACCACCTCGATGTCGAGCCCCGCTTCCCGTAGCCCTTGGATATCGGGGTAATAGGGGGCTAGGATTTGACGGATCTCGCGAATTTTGTGCTGGCTGTTGCTGGCGATGAGCAGGCGCATGGGCCCTCAGCTCCTTTCCAAGACGGGGATAGGCATATTTTAACACAGCGGGACTTCATCGCAAAGGGAAGTTTTATGGGATTTTTCCGCCCATGCGTGTATACTTAGGGAAAAACCACCGCTAAGGGGGAACGTATATGAACGACCAAGCCTGGATGCTAGAAACCCTTATGAAGATTCTGAACACGGAGAGCCCGACCGGCTACACCGACAAGGTGGCGGCGCTGCTGGAAGAGCTGTTGAGGGGCCTGTCCCTGCGTCCCTGGCGCACCCACAAGGGAAACGTGGTCTGCGAGCTGGGCGGGGAGGGCTCGCCCCTGGTGCTGGCGGCCCATGTGGACACCTTGGGCGCCATGGTCCGTTCGGTCAAGCCAAACGGCAGGCTGCGCCTTTCCCAGATCGGCGGCTATCCTTGGACGGCCATCGAGAATGAAAACTGCAAGGTCTTCGGCTGGGACGGCCGCGAGCACACCGGCTGCATTTACCTAACCACGCCGTCTTCCCACGTATACAAGGGCGTGGGCGAGGTCAAACGGGACGATACCACCCTGGAGTTGGTGCTGGACGAAAACCTGCACAGCGCTGAGGAGGTCAAGGCCCTGTCCATCGGCGCCGGCTGCTTTGTGAGCCTGGATCCCCGCGCCGTGTTGACCCCCTCCGGCTACATCAAGAGCCGCCATCTGGACGATAAGGCCTCCAGCGCCATCCTGCTGCGCCTGGCCAAGGCGGTGGCCGAGGGAACGCTTGCCCCCAGCCGCAAGCTGTATCTGGTCTTCACCGTACATGAGGAGGTCGGCCATGGCGCCTGCGCGGGCCTGCCGGAGGACGCGGTGGACATCCTTTCCGTGGACATGGGCTGCGTGGGCGAGGACCTCGGCTGCGACGAGACCATGGTTTCCATCTGCGCCAAGGACTCCAGGGGACCCTACAACCACGCGATGACGGCCCGCCTGCGGGAGTTGGCGGAGGAGAAGGGCATCGCCTATGCGGTGGACCTCTACCCGGCCTACGGCTCCGATGCGGACGCCGCCCTTGCATCCGGGCACAACCTGCGCCATGCGCTGATCGGGCCCGGCGTCTTCGCCTCCCACGGCTACGAGCGGGGCCATGTGGAGGGTCTGGAAAACACCTACCGCCTGCTGGAAGCCTTCGTGCAGGACACAAAGACCCTGTAGCGGGGCAAGGGCGAGGAACAAACAACAAAAAAGCAACGGTCTCCCGTTGCTTTTTTTGTTGATCGAAAACCGTCAGTCCTGTAGGCAGGCGTAGAGCACGTTGCGAAGCCTGGGTTGGTAGTGCTCCTCGTGGGGGTTGAGCATGTGTTGGGCGAAGAACAGGGAAACATGCCTGTCCGGGTCCACCAGCACGTTGGCGCCCGCGGCGCCGCCCCATCCGAATTCGCCCACGGAGCCGTTGGACCCGCTGCGGGCGCGGTCCATCATGGTGCGCACGCCAAGACCATAGCCGTAGCCGGCCAGCTGCGGCCAATTGTAGTCCTCCAGCTGGACGGGCCCCAGCTGGTTGGCGCGCAACAGCTCGATGGTGCCGGCGCTGAGAATCCTCTCGCCGTTGGGGCCGACGCCGCCGTTGGCCAACGCGCAGGCAAACTTGGCATAATCGCAGACGCTGGTGATGATGCCCGCGCCGCCGCTGTCGTATTGGCTGCCCAGACGGTAGCTGGCGGACTTGCCCACGTTTTGCACCGCGCCCTGGTCGCTCTGCTTGGCGCTTTGCAGCTCCTCCAGGCGCTGGCCCGCGCTGTCGGCCGTGACGAAGGTGTATTGCTCGGCCATGCGCGCCTCCAGCTGGGGCGTTAGGTGGTAATAGCTATCGGCCATGCCCAGGGGTTCGAAGATGTTTTTGCGCACATAATCGCAAAAGCGCATGCCGGAGATCAGCTCCACCACGGCCGCCAGCACGTCGTGGCAGAGGCTGTACTGCCAATGGGACCCCGGCTCGAAGGAGAGAGGATCCTCCGCCAGGCAGCGGACGACGGACAGGGTGTCCATGCGGCCCTGGGTCAGGTCGCGGGCGCGCTGGAAGGCGGCGGTGCTCATGTCGTAGCTAAAGCCCGCGGTCATGGTGAACAGGTGCCGCAGGGTGATGGGGTTTTCGGCCTTTTCCACCCGGCCCTTGGCGTCGCGCACATACATGTCCCGATACTCGGGAAAAAACTCGCTCAAGGGATCGGAGAGGAGAAAGCGGCCCCGTTCGTATAGCTGCAACGCGCTGACAACCGTGGCCACCTTGGAACAGGAGTAGATGTTGAACAGCTCCTCGCCGCCCATGGGGATGGCCTTTTCCAGGTTGGCAAAGCCGGACTGGTAGCGGAAAACCTCCTCGTGGTCCTTGTACACCACGATGGAATTGCCCGGATAGATCCAGGCGGTCAGGGCGTTCATGAAGTCCTTCATGGGTTGAAAGTTCAAGAAAACCAACCTTCTTTCGTCGTGTAGGGGCGCGCCGCTGCGGTGGATGGAGGAAAAGCGGACTACAGGCCGTAGGCGGTGCGCGCGATGATCTGGTCCTGGTAGGCCTTGTCCAACAGCACGAAGCGGCCGCTCCAACCCCAGACGCGGACGATCAGGTTCTCATGCCTTTCCGGATGGGCCTGGGCGTCCAGCAGGGTCTCGTGGTTGACGGTGTTCAGCTGAAGCTGATGGCCGCCCAAGTCGATGAAGCCCTTGACCAGCATGGCCACTTTGGTGAGCCCTTCCTCGCCGCGGAAGACAGTGTCGTGCAGCTCCAGCGTCAGCGGGCCGCCGTTGATGGTGTCCAGCACCTTGGGCCGGGCGAAGGCCCGAAGCACCGAAAGGGGGCCCGCGTCCTTGAGGGCCAGGGAGGGGGAGAAGTTGGCAGCCAACGGCTCGCCGGGCAGGCGGCCATCGGCCAGCGCGCCCAGCTCGTCGGCGTGCCATAGGTAGTACATGGCCGAGCCTGTGCCTGGCCGGAAGCAACCGCCGCGCTCGTTGGTCCTGCCGCGCAGGCTGTCGGCGAAGTAGCCGAGGAGTTCATCCGCCAAGGGCAGGGCCTCCTCGTCCCGGCCAAGCTTGGGCGCCTTGTTGCGCAGCGTGTAGAGCAGCTCCGCATCGTCCGCAAAGGCGGTCTCCATGCCGCGGAGCAGGCGCTCCGGGGTAAGATCTCCCTCGAACACCAGCGCCTTGACCGCCAGCAGCTGGTCCACGGCCTGGGAAAAGCCGGTCCCATGCACGCCGTAGTTGTTGTACTTGGCGCCCTTGGAGATGTCCTGTCCGCGTTCCAGACAGCCGTCCATCAGCACGGATTGGAAGGGCGCCGGCTCCAGGAACAGGGGGCTGAGGGGGGCCAGGAGCTCGTCGGCCTTTTGGAAGATGGCCTCGCGCACATCCTGCAGCAGATCCTCAAAGCGCTGGCAGCCGGCCAAGCACCGGCGAATGCAGCCGTCCACCACGCCGGCCAAGGGCATGGCGGCGATGTTGGGGATGTCCATGGCCACGCCGGGGATGATGAACTCCCAGCAGGCGGCCACGGTGAAGTTGCGCGCGTCCTCCAGCGCATAGCCCAGGCGCACCAGGCCCGGAATGACCACGTCGTCGTTGGCGTATTGGGGAAAGCCCAGGCCCTGGCGCGTGAGCTGCGCGCCCAATTCATACAGCGAAAGGGGGGTGTTCTTGTCCACGCGCAGGTTGATCTTGGGATCGATCTGGCCCAGGTGTAGGCTGGCCTTAAGACACATGGCCGTCAGCTGGTTCACCGCGCAGGCGCCGTCGGCATCGCAGCCGCCCAGCATCAGGCTCTGGCCGTTGTCCCCCTGCTGCATGCCCTGGTATAGGTCGGAGTCCCGGTTGAAGCTGAGGAAGAACTCCTCCAGCAGATCCTGGGCCGCGTCCTCGTCCAGCAGGCCGCAGGCCAGGTCCGCCTGGAGGAAGGGCAGCATGTACTGATCGAAGCGGCCGACGGTATTGTGGTAGACGTTGGAGGCCCACAGGCAAAAGTGCAGCAGGCGGAACAGCTGCAAGGCGTCGCGGAAGCTCTGGGCGCCGCAGCGCACGGCCAAGCGCAGGCCCTTGCCCGCCTCGGCCTGGCCGCTTTGGTGCAGCGCGTCCGCCCAGCGGTCGCAAAAGGCCGTGACGGCGTCGATGGTTTCCACGGCCGCGCGGAGAAAATCGGCGTCCGCCTGGCCGTTCTCCCGCAGGGTTTGCAGGGCGCGCTCGCGCCGGGGCCAGAGCCCTTCCCGCAGCACGGCCCCCCAGTCGCTGGAGATGTTGCAGACCCGGCCCTGCTCGTGCACGTAGTGGCCGCTTTGCAGCGCCTCCCGCTCGCCGGGCAGGTAGATGTCCGGAAAGACGGTCAGGCTTCGGCGGCCCACGATGCGCTCGAAGGGAAGCGCCTGGGTGGTTTCCTCCGCCAGAAACAGCGAAAGCCGCCTGGCCGCCCGCAGGCTCAGGGAGGGACCGGCCTGCACGATGGCCTCCTGAAGCTGGGCGAAGCGCTCGGGGCTAAGCTCGCGGCGCTGGCCCTTGTTTTGTCCGCTCTGCACAAAGTCAAGCAGCCTTTTGAGGTTTTCCGTCATAGCACTCTTGCCTCCAATCCGTGCCGGGTAAAGGGAGCGACGTCGGCGTTTATGGGCCGGCTTTCGTCAAAGGAGGGCCGGTATGCCAGGGAAAGCAGCGAGTATTTGGCCCCGGCGTTCTTGTTGTAGGGCAAAAGCTCCACCCGCAACAGCCTGGGGGCGCCCTCCAGCAGCGCGGCGGTGGCCTCGAGGTTGTCCGCCCCGTCGTTGACGCCGGGAATCAGGGGCACGCGCGCCACGAAGGGCGGCCCCTCGCGCTTGAGCCAGGCCAGGTTTTCCAGAATCAGCTCGTTGCCCTGGCCCGTGTAGCGGCGATGCTGCTGGCTGTCGGCCAGCTTGACGTCGAAATAGACCATATCCAGGGCGGCGCAGACCCGGCGAAAATCCCTTGAAGGCACGTGGCCGCAGGTCTCCACCAGGCAGTGCAGGCCGTCCAACAGGGAGATGGTTTCCAGCATAAAATCCGGCTGCAACAGGGCCTCGCCGCCGGTGAAGCTCACCCCTTGCAGCAGGGCGCGGTTGCGGAGCAGCCGTCCGGCCAGCTCCGAGGCCTCCATCCACTCGCCGCTGAGGCTCAAAAGCCCCTGCCGGCAGGCGGGCAGACAGCGTCCGCAGGCGGTGCAGGGCTGTCCAGGGTTGGGACAGGCCCGCACGCAAGCCCCGCAATGGGTGCAGCGCTCCGCGTTTTTCAGGCGCTGTACCCGCATTTCCAATCCCTCCGGGTTGTGGCACCAGTTGCAACGCAGGGGACACCCCTTCAGAAACACGGCCGTGCGCAAACCAGGACCGTCGAAGACGGCAAACTCCTCTACGTGAAAGACCAAGCCCTTCATGGCCTAGTAGCGGTCGCCCACGAACAGGGCGCGCTGGGGGAACAGGGCGTCGATCTGCGACTTGTTGCGGATCAGCTCCACATCCTGGCGGAAGCGCAGGCGGTCGATGGGCATAAAGCCCATGGCCAGCTGGGTGAGGGAGGTTTGGTCCAGGCGGATGTCCGGGTCCTGGCCGCCCCGCTGGCTGCACAGCTTGCCGCCATCCCAGCGGATGGTGTACATCCCCGCGTTTTCGGGCAGAAAATCGTCGCGCAGTTCCAAGGTCACACAGCCCGCGCCCTCGGGGCAATCCAGCTTATCCAGGAAGGCGGGCACGTCGAGGATGCGCATCATGTAGTTGTGACCGGGATTGGGGTCCACCTCGTAGGGGTTTTTGTGCAGGGCTGTGAAGTAGACGTCGGAGGGGAGAAGCAGGTTGACGTTGTTGTAGTGGGGATGGAAGCGGGAGAGGAAGCCCAGCGCCAGATAGAGGGAGGGCTTGTCGATAAAGCACAGCTCGCGCACATCCAGGGTGCGGGGCTCCTTTTCCCACTCCTTCCAATTTACGAAGAAGCAGACGTAGGCGCAGGGCTGGTCCTGGTCGTTGTAGAGGATGTAGCGGTATTTTCTTTCCTTATAGGGGTCGCCGGACCACACCTGCTTCCAGTCCTCGTCACGGGGACGGGCCAGGGTCAGGCTGCGCTCCTGGCAAAAGGCCTCGTAGATGGCGCGCACCTGGTCCAGACGCTCGGATGCCACGGCCATGTAGGCGCTCTTGGGCTGGGGGTAGCCCAGCAGCTCGGAAACGGGCAGCCGGTAATAATCGATGGTGTAGCTGATTTCGTAGCCGAACTTGCGGTAAAAGGCGTGGGAGAAGGGATAAAGCCCGCTGAGCACGAAGCCCTTGGACTTCAGGTCCTGGAACATCTCCCGAAAGATGGCGCGGATGGCGCCGCCGCGGCGGAACTCCGGCAAGGTGGTGACGCCGCCGATGCCCGCCATCTTGTGCTGGGCGCCGCCGACGCGGCAAAGATAGTGGTTGGCGATCATGCCGCCCTGGAACACGCCCTCGTCCGTGAAGGACCCCCAGTAGTCGCCGTTTTCCGGCAGCTTGGGCGGCTCCTCCCGCTTTTCTTCCTTCATGGGAAAGGTGAAGCAGACCGCCTGCACGCGCTCGAAGGCGTCGAGCTCCTCGGCCGTTATTTTGCGAATGATCATGTGGACGAAAAGCCTCTCTTTCTGTATAAATGTTGCCTCCGCATGCGGACGCAAGGCCCGCAGCGCCGATTCACCCACAGTATACCATGGTAAAATATTGGGCACAAGCGGGAAAAGCGGCCCCGGTTGACAGCCTTGGAAACGCTTGATACCATACGAATAGGAAGGGCGCGCACCGGCGCGCTTGCCCCACAGGGAGGAGGAACAGCGATGACGGACGTTCTCATCATTGGCGCGGGGCCTGCGGGCATCTTCACCGCCCTGGAATTGGTCAAGCTTGGCGCTGGGAAAAGCGTGCGCCTGGTGGAAAAGGGTTTGCCCGTGGAAAAAAGGGCCTGCCCAAAGGCGGTGACGGGCCGCTGCGTGCATTGCCAGCCCAATTGCCACATCACCACGGGCTTTTCGGGCGCCGGCGCCTTTTCCGACGGGAAGCTTTCCCTCAGCCGGGAGGTGGGCGGCGACCTGCCGGAGCTCATCGGCGGCGAGGAGACGCAAAGGCTGATCGATTATGCGGACCAGGTATACCTGCGCTTCGGCGCGGACCGGCATGTGGAGGGTTTGGGCAATCCCGAGGCGGTCAAGGAGATCCGCAGACGGGCCATCGTCTCCGGCCTAAAGCTGGTGGACTGCCCAATCCGCCATCTTGGAACGGAAAAGGCCCAGGAGGTGTATCTGCGCATCGAGCGGGCGCTGCTGGAGGCCGGGGTGCAGATCGACTTTGCCTGCGACTGCCAGGACCTGTTGGTGGAAAACGGCCGTTGCCTGGGCGCTCGCGTGCGGCGCAAGGACGGCGTCGTGGAAGAGCTGCGCGCGGGGCGAACGGTGGTGAGCGTTGGCCGCCGCGGGGCGGATTGGCTGGAGGACCAATGCCGCAAGCATGGCATCCGGCGAGAAGCCGGCGTCGTGGACATCGGCGTCCGGGTGGAGGTGCGTAACGAGGTGATGGAGCGGGTGAACAACGTGCTCTATGAATCCAAGCTCATCGGCTATCCGAAACCCTTTGAGAACAAGGTCCGCACCTTTTGCCAAAACCCCGGCGGCTACGTGAGCCAGGAAAACTACGACGGCGGCCTGGCCGTGGTCAACGGGCACTCCTATAAGGAGAAGAAGTCCGACAACACCAACCTGGCCATCCTCTGTTCCCATCATTTTCGGGATCCCTTCGATGACCCCATCGCCTTTGCCAAGAAGGTGGGCCAGCTGACCAACCTGTTGGGCGACGGCCGCATCCTCGTGCAGCGATACGGGGACATCCTCTCCGGCAAGCGCACCTGGCCCCACGAGCTACAGCGCTCCAACGTCACGCCCACCCTGCCGGACGCCGTGGCCGGAGACATCGGCTCGGCCTTGCCCTACCGGACCATGGTGAACATCCTCAACTTCATCCAGGCGGTGGATGAAATCGTGCCGGGCTTTGCCGGCGAGGAAACCCTGCTGTACGCGCCGGAGATCAAGTTTTATTCCAACCGGGTGCTCATGGACGAGGGGCTCAACAGTTCCGTGGAAGGCCTGCACTGCCTGGGAGATAGCTCCGGATGGACGCGGGGATTGATGATGGCCTCCGCCATGGGCGTGCACATGGCAAGGCGGCTCGCAGGGGAAAAATAAGGAAGAAATGCAGGAACCCAGGGCCCGTTGGGCACGTCCAAAGAGAGGAATACAAAGGCAGCGGGAGGCGGACAGGAAGGATGAGGAACCTATGGGCGCGGACGGCCGCCTATGCCGTTTGTCACTTTCTGGTGGATTTTTCCTGCGCGTACCTGCTGTTCTCCACCCTGGCGGGCCGGATGGGCGGCGCGGAGCAGCTGCTCGTGTATAACTTCTGCGCCTTTGCCCTGCAAATGCCCCTGGGATTGCTGGCCGACCGTCTCAACCGCAACGCGGCCTTGGCCGGATTGGGTCTTTTGCTCACGTCGGCGGCCTTTTTGCTGCGCGGCTTGCCCATGGCCGTTTGCGCTGGGGTTGGGAACGCCCTGTTCCACCTAGGCGGCGGGTTGGATGTGCTCAACGACAGCCGGGAGCGCTGCGCGCCCTTGGGCGTCTTCGTCTCCCCGGGCGCGCTCGGGCTGTATTTCGGCAGCCTGCTACGGCCCGACGCGCGGCTTGGAGCCTGGCCGGCGGCCGCGCTGCTCGCGGCGGGCTTGGCCCTGCCCTTCCTTTGCGGGCGGGCCCGGACGGGCTTTCGAAGCGGCAACGCGCCCTGGCCCAGCGCCTGGCCGGCGGGCGGAATCGCGCTCTCGGGGCTTTGCCTGTTTTCCGTGGTGGTCCTGCGCTCCCTGGTGGGCATGGGGCTGGACCTGCCCTGGCGCTCGGCGGCGGGGCTTGGCCTGGCCCTGACGCTTTGCACCGCCTTGGGCAAGGCCGCCGGCGGGTTTCTGGCGGACCGACTGGGCGCCTGGCGGGCGAGCCTGTTCTCCCTGGGAGCGGCGGCGCTGCTGTTTCTTTTCTCCGATTGGCCCCTGCCGGGCCTTGCGGCGGTGCTGGCCTTCAACATGACCATGCCCATCACCCTCTGGGCGTTGGCCAAGGCCCTGCCCCAGCTGAAGGGCTTTGGCTTTGGAACGCTGACCTTTGCCCTGTTCCTCGGGTTTTTGCCCTCCTATCTTGGGGCGGGAGGGCTTGGGCCTTGGGCTTTAGCAGGGGTTGCGCTGCTGTCGCTCGGCCTGCTGTGGCTGGGACTTGGGAGGCGGGCTGGGGCATGATCGAAAGCCTCCTGAGCGCCATGGCCCTTTCCCTGTTGTTGACCCTGGGATTGGAGCTGGTGGCCTATGGGATGCTCGGGGTGCGGGGCGGGCGCAATTACCTGCTCTGCCTGCTGGTGAACCTGCTTACAAACCCGGCTGTGGTCCTGTTGCACCGTCTGGCATCGCTGCGGTTTCCCGCCCTCCTTTGGGCCGCCACTTTGTTGCTGGAAGCCCTGGCCGTGGCCGTGGAGGGACTCTGCCTGAAGGCCTTTGGCCAAGGCTTGCGAAGGCCCTTCCTGCTATCCCTGGCGGCGAACCTGTTTTCCTATGGGGTGGGGCGATGGATCTCCTGGCTGTTATAAGGATATGGGAAAAAAGGAAGAAGAACGGAGGTTTTTCCATGAACGCGCTTCAAAAACGCCTGGTTGCGCTGCTATTGCTCGCGCTGTTCGCCTGCCTTCCATCGGCTGCGCGGGCGGACGTCATCTGGGAGCCGGACAACGACTTTTATTGGAAGAACCAGGAACAATGCCAATACCTTGGCAGGCAGTATCTGCCTGCCGTGGCCGGCGGGCTGTACCTGTGGGATGAACCCGAAGGTCGAGAGGGCAACTGCCATTTGGAGGAGGACCAGGCGGTGACCGTGTATTTCCTTTATGAATTGAACGGTCGGCAGTGGGGCTTGGTGGAGCCGGACAACGCGCATAACGGTTGGGTACCCATGGACTGGATGCGCCTGAAGTACGATAGCCAGGCCTTCCGGGAGGAACATGCCGGGCAGATCAGCGATCAAACCCGGACGCTGTACCTGGAGGAGGTGGACGGCGCGCTGCTGTTTTGGGCCTACCCGGGTTCTGGCGAAATCGTGTATACGCTGAGCACACAGGAGATGGACGGGGAGGAGCTGGAGGTTTCCGGCATCTATACCGACGGGGACGGCCGGGAATGGGGTAACTGCGCCTATTATTACGGTATCCGGGACGTCTGGATCTGCCTGAGCGACCCGTCGCAGGAGGACCTGCCGGTGACGCCCACCCCGGAGCCGGACCTGCTCCAGCCCGATGAGCTGGAGGGGAGCATCGCCTCTTCGTCGCTGCTGCAGCGCTATCTGCTGCCCATCTGTCTGGTGGGCGGGGTGGTGCTGGTCACGCTCGCGGTGATGTTGGCGGTCTTCCTGCCAAGAAGGAAAAGATAAGCCAACAAAGGGCCGCCCGCTTCTCTGCGGGCGGCCCTTTGTTGAACCTGCCGCGCCCGCCCCCACATGGTTTTTTCTGCCACAGGGCATACTGAGCAGGGAAGGGGGGAGGCGCATGGTTTGGGTTTGCAGCGCGGCCTTCTTGCTGCTGTTGGTCCTTGGCTCGAAAAACCGCCTGGAACTGCGGGCGATGGCGGCTGGGCCGGAGTTGGCGCTGCGGCTGCGGCTGGAGCTGCTGGATGGTTGGATACGGCTGCCCATCGTCTGGACGCTGCGCCTGGAAGGCGGCGGCCACCGCGCCAGGCTCTACGTCCTTGGCAAGGAAAGGAGCTTCCCAAGGGGAAAGCGGGGCGCGAAGCCGTGGATGAAGAGGTTTGGACGCCAGCTGTTGCGCCGCTGCCGCGTGCGCGAGCTCTCCTGTTGTCTGCTGCTGGGTTTTGCGGGCGAGGCGGCGCTGACGGCCAAGGCCTGCGGCGCGTTTCTCTTGGCCGGCTCCACCCTCGGCGCCATGCTTCGCGCAAAAAACCCGAGCTTACATCCCAGGGTTTTGGTCACGCCAAACTTCAGGGGCTCGGCGTTTTCCTTCCAGCTTTCCTGCATGATCGCCGTTTCCACTGGGCATAGTATGGTAGCGGCGTTCCACGCCATATTTAGGAAACGGAAGGGAGCGAAGACCTAATGGCGCATCCAATTGAATCCATCATGGGCACCACCATGGAAAATCTGCGGGAAATGGTGGACGTGAACACGGTGGTGGGCGACGCGGTGCAAACGCCCGATGGGTCCACCATCATCCCCATCTCCAAGGTCAGCTTCGGCTTTGTGGCCGGCGGCGGCGAGTACGAGACAAGCCCCAAACCCCAGCCGCCCGCCCTGTCCAGCGGCGTGCTGCCCTTTGCCGGCGGCACGGGCGCGGGGGTAAGCGTGTGCCCCTTGGGGTTCCTGATTGTGGGCAAGGGCCAGGTGAAGATGCTGCCCGCCCAGCACGAGACCTACATCGACCGCCTGGTGGAGCTGGCCCCCGTGCTGCTGGAGGATGTCAAGCGCCTGTTCATGGACGGCGAGGAGGAACCCGCGCAGCAGGACAAGGCCGCCCAAGACCCCGCGACGCCGCCCAACCCCTTCTAGGAGACGGGTAAAGATTGTATTAAATGCGGCGGCCCGCTTGCAGAGCCCCCGGCAACATGCTATGATGGTATGCAATCGGCGGGGATGGACGCAGCAGTAAGCCCTTTTCCGCGATCCGTGGGGCAAGAGAGAGGCCGTCACTGGGCTGGGAGCGGCCTTGCCATGGGGAAAGGGAGCCGAATTTCACGTGCCGGAGCCGGGAAGGGGCGCGCCCCATACAGCGCAAAGAGGCCCACTCGGCGTGTCGGTTCTTCGGCAAGCGCCGGGCCGGCAAACTATAGGTGGTACCGCGCGCAACAACCCGCGCCCTTTAGATGGGGCGCGGGTTTTATGTTTCTTTGCGGCGCAAAACAAGGAGGAGGAACATTCGTATGCAGAACAGGCTGGACGAAATCCGCGACGGACTGCTGCAAAAGCTGCAGGAGGCCAAGGATGGGCAGCAGGTGGAGCAGCTCCGCGTCGCCGTCCTGGGCAGAAAGGGCGAGCTGACGGCCATCATGCGCACCATGGGCTCCCTGAAGCCCGAGGAAAGGCCCGCCTTCGGCCAGAAGGTGAACCAGCTGCGCCAGCGGCTGGAAGAAGCGCTGGACAACAAGGCCCAGGAGATCCGCGAGAGGGAAAAGGAGCAAAGGCTCAAGGACGAGACGTTGGACGTTAGCATCCCGGGCCTTCGCCCCGAGCTTGGGGTGGAGCATCCCATCACCGCCACCATGAACAAGATCGTGAAAACCTTTGTGGGTCTGGGCTTTTCCGTGGTGGAAGGACCGGAGATCGAGCTGGATCATTTCAACTTCGAGCTGATGAACCTGCCCAAGAACCATCCGGCCAGGGATGCCCAGGACACCCTCTATTTTAGCGAGAACATCCTGCTGCGCACCCACACCTCGCCCGTGCAGGCCAGGACCATGCTCTCCCAAAGGCCGCCCATCCGCATCATCTGCCCCGGCCGCGTCTATCGGGCTGACGAGGTGGACGCCACCCACAGCCCCGTCTTTAGCCAGTGCGAGGGCCTGGTGGTGGACGAGGGCGTGACCATGGCGGACCTGAAGGGCACGCTGGCCAGCTTTGCCACCGCCATGTACGGTGAGGGCGTCAAGGTGCGCTTCCGTCCCTCCTTCTTCCCCTTCACGGAACCTTCCGCCGAGGTGGACGTTTCCTGCGCCGCCTGCAAGGGCAAGGGCTGCCCCACCTGCAAGGGGACCGGCTGGATCGAGGTGCTGGGCGCCGGCATGGTAAACCCCCATGTGCTGGAAATGTGCGGCATCGATCCCAACAGGTACACGGGCTTTGCCTTTGGCATCGGCATCGAGCGCGTGGCCATCTTGAAGTACAACATTCCGGACATGCGTCTGCTCTACGAAAACGACGCAAGGTTCTTGCAGCAATTCGGCAAAGGGAGGTAGGAGTTTATGCTGTTGCCCATGAAGTGGCTTCAAGAATACATCACCCTGGACAACCCGGACGTGCAGGCCTATGCCAAGAGCATGATCATGGCCGGCAACGCCGTGGAGGACGTCAAGGACCTCGGCGCGGAAATCGACAAGGTGGTTGTCGGCCGCATTTTGGAGGTGGTCAAGCACCCCGACTCCGACCACCTGTCCATCTGCCAGGTGGACGTTGGCCAGGAGGAACCGGTGCAGATCGTGACCGGCGCAAACAACATGCAGGCGGGCGACTATGTGCCCGTGGCCCTGGACGGGTCCCACCTGCCCGGGGGCGTCAAGATCAAGAAGGGCAAGCTGCGCGGCGTCGTTTCCAACGGCATGATGTGTTCCGGCGAGGAGCTTGGGGTGCCCCAGGAGGTCTATCCCTCCAATACGGACCACGGCCTGCTGATCCTGCAGGGCGAACCGACCATCGGCGAGGACATCAAGCCGGTGCTCGGCTTGGACGAGCAGGTGGTGGACTTCGAGATCCTGGCCAACCGGCCCGACTGCCTGTCCGTTCTCGGCCTGGCCTATGAATCCGCGGCCGCCGCGGGCGGAACGATGAAGGAGCTGAAGGTGCAGCTTGCGCCCATGCAGGGCGATGTGAACGAGCATGTGCGCATCGACGTGGAGGACGAAACCCTCTGCCGCCGGTATTGCGCGCGCGTGGTCAAGAACATCAAGATCGAGCCCTCCCCGCTGTGGATGCGCCAGTTCCTGCATGCGGCGGGCGTGCGCCCCATCAACAACATCGTGGACATCACCAACTTCGTCATGCTGGAGATGGGCCAGCCCATGCACGCCTTCGATTTGGATTCCGTGGCGGGCAGGCACATCATCGTGCGCAAGGCCGGGGAGACCAAACAGCTGCGCACCCTGGACGGCAAGGATCGCCAGCTAAGCCCGGAGATGCTGGTCATCGCCGATGAGAGCGGCGCCACGGGCCTGGCGGGCGTCATGGGCGGCGAGGGGTCGGAAATCACCGAAAACACCAAGCTGGTCCTCTTTGAGTCCGCTTGCTTCGACGGCGCCTCCATCCGCCAGACCGGCCGGGCGCTGGGCCTGCGCACCGAGGCGCAGGGCCGTTTCGAGCATGGGGTCAACGAAAAGCTGGTTCGCCTGGCCTTGGATCGGGCCGTGCAGCTCGTGCAGGAGCTGGGCGCCGGCGAGGTCGTGGACGGCGTGATCGATATCTATCCCAACCCCAAGCCCGAGGAGCTGGTCAAGGCCCCCGTCGGCTATGTGCAAACCCTCATGGGCATCGACGTGCCCCCCGAGGAGATGGTCGCCATCCTGGAGAAGCTGTGCATCCGCACAACGATCAGCGGCGATTGCCTGCTCTGTACCCCGCCGGTGCACCGCCAGGATATCCACAGCGGCGCGGACATCGCCGAGGAGGTCCTGCGCCTGTACGGCTATGACAACATTCCCGAAACGAGCCTGCGCGGCGAGGTCAAGGGCGGCCGCCTGAACGCTACCCTGGAGCGCAACAGCCTGCTGCGGCCGATGCTGCTGGGCTTTGGACTGTATGAGACCATCAGCTATTCCTTCATCAGCCCCAAGTGGCTGGATTGGCTGCGCCTGCCCCAGGACGCTCCCGAGCGCAAGGCGGCCCGCATCCTCAACCCCATCGGCGAGGACTATTCCATCATGCGCACCACCCTCATCCCCTCGCTGCTCAACACCATGGGCATCAATTACAGCCGTTCCCGCGCGGCCTTTGGCTGCTTCGAGCTGGGCGTGCGCTTCCTGCCAAAGGCGCTGCCCTTGACCGAACAGCCTGAGGAGCGGCCGAGCCTTTGCCTGGGCGCCTATGGCGGCGGCATGGACTTCTACCGGCTCAAGGGTTTGGTGGAGACCATCTTCGAGCGCTTCGGCCTGGAGGGCGTGCGCTTTGAGCGCAGCTCCGCCGCCTATCTGCACCCCGGCCGCGCGGCCCAGGCGGTGGCGGACGGTCAGGTCATCGCGGTGCTCGGCCAGGCGCATCCCGACGTGGCGGAGCGCTTCGCTCTGGAGGGCGAGGCCTATGTGGCCGAGCTGGACCTGGAGGCGCTGGATCGCCTGAGCGGGCTCGTGGGCAAGATCAAGGCCCCCGCGCGCTTCCCCATGGTGCAAAGGGATATGGCGCTGGTGATGGACGAATCCGTGGCCGTGGGCGAGCTGCTGGAGGAGCTCAAGCGCTGCGCCGGCAAGCTGTGCCAGGAGGCGCGCCTGTTTGATATCTACCGCGGCCACCCGATCGCCAAGGGCCAGAAATCCGTGGCCATCTCCCTGATGCTGCAGGCCGAGGACCGCACCCTCACCGACGCGGAAATCAACGCCATCTTCGACAAGTGCCTGGAAATGGCGAAGGCAAAATTCAATGCCGTGTTGCGTTCCTGACGGTTTTTGTCTATACTAGAGACAAGGACGCGAAAGGAGGCGTGGCTCTTTGGCAGAGAAGAACAGGGCTGTGGTGCGCGTGCACGGCCTGGAGTATACCATTTTGGGCGCCGAAACCCCGGAATACATGCAGCGCGTGGCCCAGTATGTGTCCAGGCGCATGGAGGAAATCGAGTACCTTGGCCGCATGGGAGAACAACGCCTAGCCACGCTGACGGCCATCAACATCGCCGACGAGCTGTTCAAGGCCAAGGACGACATGGCCGCCCTGCGTCGGGAGATGCTGGAGCTCCAGCGCGCCCTGCGCGCTCTGGAAAAGGAAAAGAAGCAGTCGGGTCGGGAGACAAAGGCATAGCTCCGCGACCGCGTAGAAGGCCCCCGCCCGGGTTCACCGGGCGGGGGCCTCGTCGCATTGACGCCGGTTCCGGGCGCTTGGCCGGATGGAGGCAGGCGCTCGCCCGGTGGAGCGAGAAGGGCATGGCGCCGCTGCCCAGCCGAAAAGCCTGCCATTTAAGCGCCGTTCCTAGGCGCATGTCCGGCCGCGGGCGAGTAGGAACCCCAGGCAGTAGAGCAGGAAAAAGCTCAGGCTGCCGGCCGTCAGGCCCAGCAGGCCGGCGGCATAGGCGGGGAGGGGAAGGGAGGAGCAGAGCAGGCAAACCAGCAGGGCGGCGGCCCCGCCCAACACGCTGGGCGTACAGCCCAGGGCGCTGCGCAACAGCGCGCCCTTTCCGCAGCCGCAGGCGCGCAACAGGCACTTCATGCGGCAAAGGCAGCCCGCGCAGGCGCTGACGGCGGTGATGACCAGCAGGCCGTGCAGGCCCAGGCGCGGGACCAGGACGAAGAGCAGCCCCAGGCGCAGCAGGGAGTCGCCCAGCTCCATCCATAGAGCGGCTCTTTGGCGGCCAAGGGATTTGAGCAGGCCGTCCGCCAGGCGGTCCAAATACAGGGCGGGCAGCAGGGGCGCCAACAGGAAGAGCAGGGAACCCGCATCCTCGTTGTGATACAGGGTCTGCATCAAAGGCTGGGCTAGGCCGCAGAACAGGGCGGCGCAGAACAGGGAAAACCCGATGGAAACGCCCAGGCTTTTGCGCAGGTGGGCCCGGAGGGAGTCCTTCTTGCCCTGGGCGGTGAGGCGCACGGCCGCGGGAAGCTGCACCGTGAGGATGGCCGAGGGGATGGCGGCCGGAAAGAAGAGCACGGGCATCACCATGCCGGAAAGCAGGCCATACTCCTCTAGCGCGCTCTTGGAGCCGGAAAGCCGAAGCAAAGGCGGAATGAGCAAGTTCTCCACGGTCTGCATGCCGGATTGCACCAAGGTGGCCAGCAGGATGGGCAACGCAATGCGGCAAAGCTTGCCGGAGACGCCAGGCGGCGGGCTTGCGCCGTCCTTGGGGGCGCGCAGGAAGAAGAGGGCGTAGCAGGCGAGGGAGACCAGCTCGCCGATGGTCATGGCCAGCAGCTGCAAGCAGCATAGGGTGTACACGTCCGCCCCCCGATGGCTCTCCAAAAGGAGGATGGCAAGCAGGATGCGGAAGATCTGCTCGAGAAACTGGCAAGCCGTGACCTTCGGGACCTGGCTTTGGCTCAGAAAGTAGCCGCGAAGGCAGGAAGAAACCGCCGTTAAGGGCAGGGCCGGCGCCAGAAGCCGGAGCGGGAGCAGGCTTTCGGCTTCCAAGGGGCCGCGGCTCAAGGGCAAAGCGCCAAAGAACATGGCCGCGCCCAGCGCAAGGCCCAGCAAGGCGGCCATGCGGCTGGCCCGAAGGGCGATGGCCTTGGCGCAGGATGGCCTCTCGGCGCAGAGCCGAAGCACCGCGGAGGACAGGCCTTGGGAGCAGATCAGCGTGGCGAACATATAGACGGACATGACCAGCTGGTTGAGGCCCAGGCCGGCCGTGCCCATGCGTTGGCCCAAATAGATCCGAAAAGCCATGCCCATGGCCCGCAGAACAAAGGAAGAGGAGGAGAGCGCCGCTACCTGCCGCAGCGTGGATTTGCGCGCCATCGGGAGTAGACCTCCTTTCAGATACGAATCAGGCCGATAGATTTGTTCGATTCCATTTTATGAAACGGTTTTCCGAAAATTTTTTCGCAAAAAGGGATTGACAAATCTCTGTCGTTTGGTATAATAATATCGTTCTGTGAAACGGTCTTTATTGAGCCACCCCCCCGCTACCCCATCTTCACTGCTACATCGGGCAGGAAGATGGGGGATTTTTTTGCCTATTTCAAACCTTTTCCGGATGTTTTGCCGGTTATGGAGCGCATAAGCTGCGCAAACGTGAAGTAGGGAAAATGGAGGAGATTGTTGTTGGGGCAAATAGTTATGAAAATGTGGTTATTTATATGAACAAATTATATATACTATAATAATAATATTATGCAGGAATCCGTGCAAAAATACGGCCGTGCAAATTTCCCCCTTCTTTATGGCAAGATTTGAGAAAAAAAGCGTTCGCTGCCGATACCGGAGGGCCGGTTATAGCGCTTGAGCAGCTGAAGGCTTTGGCCTTTGGAGAGGGTATTGAGGCCTTCGGCGCAAGAAAAGGATACGGAATACCCCATTTCTTCGAGAAAATCCAAGGATTCTACGCTGATGAGGCCATAGGGATAGGCATAAATGGGCGTTGTCCAGCCCAGGTGTTCCTCAAACAACGCCTGGGTTTTGCGGGCGTCCTGGCAGAAAACTTCCTTATAGTTTTCTAAGCTTTCTCCCCGCCTGCGGGTAGAAGCGATGCGCTTTGCGTCGATGGTGTGCAGATTGTAGGAATGGTTTCCCAACTCCACCCGGCCGGAATCGAGCATCTCCTCCATTTGCGCCCAGCCCAGGTGATCGAACGTGGGGTTGAGCGGCTCTAGACCGGTCACGCCGTCGGAGTGCAGGCCGATGATGGAGACGACGGCCTTCATGTCGTATTGCTCCAGAAGGGGGAAGGCATAGACGTAGTTGTTGTAAAAGCCGTCGTCAAAGGTGAGCAGCACGGGCTTTTCCGGCAGGGTGGCAAAGGGATCGTGCACATAGTCCAGCAGCTGGGCGACGCTCACGCTTTCATACCCCTTTTCCTGCAAATACTGCAGGTCCTTCTCCAGCTGGCTAGGGGAGAGCACATACGGCCCTTGCCTGGATGGATCCTTGAGGATGGAGTGGTACATGATCACCGGAAGGACCACAGAGCCATGCCCCTCCAGGTCCTCAAAGGCCGGTTCCGCCTGGAACACCAGCAGGGCGGCCCACAGGCAGAGAAGGAGCGCCGCCGCCAAGGCCGCCGCCTTCCCCTTGCGCATGGCTCCCGCCTCCCATCAACAAGTTCGATCCTTAAGTGTTATGTGTCGGGAACAAAAAGCATGACAGGAAAGGTCCGGCGACACCCTGGTGCGGAGGGAAAATCTTAGCAGCGCCGAGCTTGCCGCCATGGAGGCGAAGCCAACCGCAAGCAAAGGCCGCCGCACCCCAAATGGGGTACGGCGGCCTTATTGCGCCGAAAGTACGGGCCGGGCCCTTATGCCTTAATCATCGGGGATGAGCAGGCCATAATTGCCGTCCGTGCGCTTGTAGACGGTCTGGATGCTTCCGCTTTGCTCATCCTTGAACATGAAGAAGCTATGCCCCAGCAGCTCCATCTGCTCGATGGCGCTGTCCACATCCATGGGCTCCAACGCGAAGTGCTTGGTGCGCACCAGCTGGCCGGCCTCGGCCTCCTGGAAGGGAGCCTCGTACACCTCCGCGGTATCCGCATCCTGGCGCATGCGCTTCTCCAGGCGCGTGCGGTATTTGCGGATCTGCCGCTCCAGCTTGCCGATGACGTTGTCGATGGAGGTGTACATATCGTTGGTGGCTTCCTCCGCGCGCAGGGTAACGCCGCGCAGGGGGATGGTGACCTCGCAGATTTGGCGGTAGCGGTCGATGCTCAGGCGCACCTGCGCCTCCACATCGTCGCCAAACAGCCGGTCAAACTTGCCCACCCGCTTGTTCACATATTTCGCAATTGGATCCGAAATGGCAATGTTTCTGCCCGTGATTTGGATGCGCATGATCAAATCCTCCTTGCTGCCCAAGGGGGGAGCGGCTTGCGGGCCAGCCCCATTGGGCTGTTTATCATCAAAACGAGGCAGCTGGGCGCTTCGTTTGATCTCTTCTGATGTTATAAGCAATTCGAGAAGCAAGGGGCGTTTTCCTGCCGGCGGAAAGACAAATCTTTACATGGAAGGCCACTTTGTTAGGAAACGCTATAGATGCGGATGCCCCCGCTGTCATAGAGCAGCGGAAGGTCCGCAAACAGGCGTTCGTCGGCGCCCATGGCCAGCTCATGGTTGCTGAGCACCACGTGGGTCACGCCGTACTTGGGCCCAAGCTGCGCCAAGGCGCCCGGCTCGGTGTACATGCGCAGCACATCCTGGGCCCTTTCCTCGTCGTACACGCCATGGAAATAGAGGTAGGAGGGCGATCCCTGGACGATGGTCAACCCCGAGAGGGAGGCAAAGGCGTTGTTGTGCTCGTCGGCGGTGAGCAGGACCGCGTCCGTGGGCAACGTGGCGGCGAAGGCGGCCGCTTCCACCTGCTGGCTGGAGAACAGCTCGTAGTCCGAGACGATTTCCCGGCCAATGGTCAGCCAGCCGGAGATGGTCATCGTCGCCAGCGTCAGCGCCGCGGCCAGGCGGCGTCCCCGGAGGAAGGCCAAACGATCGTAGAGGAAGAGCAGGAAGTCCGCCACAAGCCCGCAGGCCAACATATAGCAGACGAAGAGCAGCTTGTTGTTGTCATAGGCGTTGGGTTGAAACACCAGGCATTCGACCAGGACCCAGAGGGGAAGGGAACAGAGGAATAGCCCCCGCTTGCCCCGGGCGTTGAGCAGGGCGAAGGGAAGCAGCAGGAAGACCAGGCCCCAATTCTTGATATAGAACCATAGATAGGGATCCTGTTCGTTGATCCAGTTCCACGTTAGCCTGATAAAGCCCTCCCCGGCCGCCTGGCGAAAGGTAAAGCACAGCAGCTGTGGCAGGGCCAAGGCCGCCGCCAAGCCCGCGTACAGCAGGAACCCCTTCCAGCAGGAGGGACGGCGGATCAGCTGCCAGGCGAACACGCTGGCGGAGATCACCCCAAGGGCCATGAAGGAATGGGAGTGCAGCAGGGGCAGGCCGCCAGCCAAAATGGCGAGGGGCCAGAAAAGCTCCGCTTGGCCCTGGATGCCTGCGCGCAGCAACAGATACAGGCAGGGCAGCAGCGCGGCCCAGCCAAAGAGCGTCGCCCGCTGGGGAATCAGCATGTCGCAGATGGGATTGACCCAATAGATGTTCTCCGAAACCAGATTGGTAGGCGTCTCGTAAAAGGAGGTGAAGAGGCGGGTGAAGAGGCTGGTGTCCGCCGCAGCCCCATCCAGGAAATAGACAAAGCCAAAGCCGCCGCCCACGAAGAACAGCACAAAGGCCAGCGTGGCGCTGCGCGGAGAGGAGAGCATCTCGCGCATCAGCAGATAGAACCAGGCGAACACCAGGAACAGGGCCGGAAGCATGGGCAGAACATAGGCAAAGCGCAGGCTGCCCCCAAGGGTGAGAAAGGTGGAGGAGACGCTGTCGCACAAAAAGGGATAGCCCATCTGCGTGCCCACCTGGATGGAGTACTGGGGCGGAAAGCTGGCGTTGCGGGAGATGGAGGTGATGAAGGCCAGATGCATGGCCATGTCCCCGTAGCAGGATTGGCCGGTGTGCAGGGAACCGTCCTGCGGGCGGAGCACATGGGTGTAGAGCAGGCAGGCGCACAGGGCGAGCATGGGCAGGGTTTGGAACAGCAAGCGCCTCAGCTCCGGCAGGTCGGCCGGCCGCAGGCGTTGGAGCGGCGTCCTTTTCCAAAGGCAGAGCAGCGCCGCGGGCAAGATGGCGGTGCCCAGGGCGAGCAGCTGGGCCGCCAGGGCAAAGCCCAGCAGGAAGGCATAGAGCGCGGGCAACCAGATCAGCAAGAACAAGCCGAAGCACAGCCCCAGCAGCGCGCGGGGCAAGAACGCAAGCTTGACGGGCAAAAACGCCGCATAGACGAGCCCGCTGGACAAAAAGAGAAGCAGATATGCCACGCACAGGGCATTGGCCATCTTTTCAAATCGCCTCCTTTGCTAGCAAGAGCCTGGAAGGGGTCCCCTTCTCCAAGGCGGACGCAGGATTTTACATGGCTTCAGTATACCATAGACGGGCTTTGCCTTGAATAGATGGTGCAAGAATGGTACAATAAATTGGTTAGCAAAAAGTTTCCCATCCCCTTGGCGATCTTGGGCCCAAGGGAACGGAACGCATTTGGAGGATCAATCGAACATGGCGAATTTCCTGAAAAAGCTCTTTGGCTCTTCCAACGAAGCGGAGGTCAGAAGGCTCAATAAAATCGTGGATCAGGTAGAGGCGTTGGAGCCGCAGATGCAGGCGCTGACGGATAAGGAGCTGCAAAACAAGACCGAGGAGTTCCGCAGCCGCTACCGCGGCGGCGAAACGCTGGACCAGCTTCTGCCCGAGGCCTATGCGGCCATGCGCGAGGCGGTGCGCCGCGTGCTTGGCCAGCGCATGTTTCCCACCCAGATCATGGGCGGCATCGTGCTGCACCAGGGCCGCATCGCCGAGATGAAGACCGGCGAGGGCAAAACCCATACCGCCACGCTGCCGGTGTATCTCAACGCCCTGACCGGCAAGGGCGTGCACGTGGTCACCGTCAACGACTACCTGGCCAAGTTCCAGGGCGAGTGGATGGGCAAGGCCTACCGCTTCATGGGCCTGAGCGTCGGGTTGATCTTGAGCCAAATGGATAACCAAACCCGCAGACAGTCCTATGCCTGCGACGTGGTCTACGGCACCAACAACGAGTTCGGCTTCGATTACCTGCGCGACAACATGGTGGTGCGCAAGAGCAACATGGTCCAGCGCGACCTGCACTTTGCCATCGTGGACGAGGTGGACTCCATCCTCATCGACGAGGCCAGAACCCCCTTGATCATCTCCGGCATGGGCGAGACCTCCTCGGAGATGTACAAGCGGGCCAATAGCTTCGTCATGGGCCTGCAGGAGGGCCAGCCGGCCGACGACCAGGATCCGGACTCCAAGGCCACCGGCGACTTCATCAAGGACGAGAAGCAAAAGACCGTCAACCTCACCGAGGAGGGCGTGCGCAAGGCGGAGCGCTATTTCGGCGTGGAAAACCTGGCGGACATCGACAACACGGACCTCAACCACCACATCCAGGCCGCCCTGCGCGCCCGCGCCCTGATGCACCGGGATGTGGATTACGTGGTCAAGGACGACCAGATCATCATCGTGGACGAGTTCACCGGCCGCCTGATGATCGGCCGGCGCTATTCCGACGGCCTGCACCAGGCCATCGAGGCCAAGGAAGGCGTCACGGTGGAGCACGAGAGCAAGACCCTGGCCACCATCACCTTCCAGAACTACTTCCGCATGTATGAAAAGCTTTCCGGCATGACGGGCACCGCCATGACGGAGGAGGACGAGTTTAAGACCATCTACAAGCTGGACGTGGTCTCCATCCCCACCTACAAGCCCATGATCCGCAAGGACGAGAACGACCTGGTGTACCGCACCAAGGAGGCCAAGTTCAACGCCGTGGTGGAGGAGATCATCCAATGCCACAACCGCCGCCAGCCCGTGCTGGTGGGCACGGTTTCCGTGGATAAGTCCGAGATGCTCTCCGGCATGTTGCAGCGCAGGGGCGTGCCCCACGTGGTGCTCAACGCCAAGCACCACGAGCGCGAGGCCGAGATCGTGGCCCAGGCCGGCAAGGCCGGCGCGGTGACCATCGCCACCAACATGGCCGGCCGCGGCACGGACATCCTGCTGGGCGGCAACCCCGAGTTCCTGGCCCGGAAAAAGATGGCCCAGGAGGGCTACAGCGAGGCGCTGATCGAGGAGGCGCAGGGCCACAGCGAGGAGGCCAGCGAGGAGGTTCTCCAGGCCCGCGAGGTCTACAAGCAATACCTGACCCAATTCAAGGCCGTCACGGACCGGGAGCACGAGGAGGTCGTGGCCCTGGGCGGCCTGCACATCATCGGCACCGAGAGGCATGAGTCCCGCCGCATCGACAACCAGCTCCGCGGCCGCGCCGGCCGCCAGGGCGACCCGGGTTCCAGCCGCTTCTACGTGGCGCTGGACGACGACCTGATGCGCCTGTTCGGCGGGGACCGCATCGCCCCCATGGTGGAGCGCCTTGGCCTGGAAGACAACGTGCCCATCGAGTATTCCCTGCTGTCCAAGCAGATTGAAAACGCGCAAAAGCGCGTGGAGGGCAGAAACTTCGACGTGCGCAAGAACGTGCTGCAGTTCGACGACGTGATGAACGCCCAGCGCGAGATCATCTACGCCCAGCGCCGCCAGGTGCTGGATGGGGCGGACGTGCACGAGCAGATCAAGAAGATGGCCGCCGATCAGATTCAGCAGATGGTGGCCGCCCATTGCCCGGAAAACGTCATTTCCGAGGAGTGGGATTTCGCCGGCCTGTCCGAACAGCTGCTGGCCCAATTCGCCCTGAAGGTGGACTTTGGCTCTATCAGCGAAAAGGAGCACCTGCAGCTTACCCCCAAGGGCTTGGAGGAAAAGCTGACCCAGGCCGTGTACCAGCTCTTTGAGATGCGCACCAAGAAGGGCGAGGAAAACGGCATCTCCATGGCCGATACCGAGCGAAACGTGCTGCTGCGCGTGGTGGACCAGAAGTGGATGGACCACATCGACGATATGGACCGCCTGCGCGACGGCATCGGCCTGCGCGCCTATGGCCAGCGCGATCCGGTGGTGGAGTACAAGATGGAAGGCTCCAACATGTTCGAGAGCATGGTGCAGGCCATCCAGGAGGATACGGTCAAGATCATGTTCCGCCTGCCGCTGGATAAGCAGGTGCAGCGCAAGGAAATGCCCAAGGTCAACGCCGCGCAGGAGCGCGCCTCCAGGGCCGGAAACACGGGCGAGGGCGCCAGAAAGCCCGTCCGCGCGGCCAAAAAGGTGGGAAGGAACGAGCCCTGCCCCTGCGGCAGCGGCAAGAAATACAAGAACTGCTGCGGCAGAAACGAGTGAGGGGAAGATAGCGCCATGCCAAACATTCGGGGCGTGCTCTACGATATGGACGGCACCCTTTTGGATACCGAGCGCCTGCACGAAGTCTCCTGGAGAAAGGCCTTCGCCCTGAAAGGCGTGCAGGTAACCGAGAGCTTTTACGAGCGGGCGACGGGCACCAACGCCGAGAACGTCAAGCGCGTTTGCCAGGAGCTATACGGCTTGGACGGGGATGAGATGATCGACCTGGAGACGGAGCTCACCTGGAAGCACATGCAGGAAAACGGCGTGCCCGTGCTGCCGGGCGTGCGCGAGGCCTTGGCCACCCTTCGGGGCCAAGGATACCGCCAGTGCGTTTGCACGTCCACCAACCGCTCCGAGGCGGTGAAGTGGCTGGAGCTTGCCGGCCTCTTGGATAGCTTCGACGCCGTCGTTTGCGGCAGCGACATCTCCCGCTCCAAGCCGGCGCCGGACATCTTCCTCTGCGGGGCGGAGAAGCTTGGCCTGCCCCCGCAGGCGTGCGCGGTCATTGAGGATTCGCGCAACGGCCTGCTGGCGGGCCTGGCCAGCGGCGCCCGGGTTTGGCGCGTCACCGGCACCCGCCCCATCCCGCAGGAGATCGAGCAACGGACGGGGTTTCTGCCTTCCTTTTATGAACTTCCCAAGCTGCTGGAGGATATGCGATGATTGCGGAACTGGAAAAATTTAGGCAGCAGGCCGCCGGCCTCAAGGCCAAGCTGACGGACGTGGCGTCGGCCTTTAACGTCGACCAGCTGCACGACGAGCTGGACCAGCTCCATCGGGAGATGGAGGCCCCGGATTTCTGGAACAACCTGGAACGGGCCCAGAAGGTCAATATGCGCATCAAGACCATCACCGACCGCACGGACGGCGTGCAGGCTCTGTTTGCCCGCATCGAGGACCTGGAGACGCTGATGGACATGTGCGATGAAGAAAACGACGCGAGCCTGCTGCCGGAGATCGAGCAGGAAGCGGAGCAGCTGGAGAAAAAGATCGGCGAGCTGCACCTGTCCACCCTGCTCAAGGGCGAGTACGACGCCAACGACTGCATCCTCTCCCTGCACGCCGGCGCCGGCGGCACCGAGGCCCAGGACTGGACGCAGATGCTGTATCGAATGTATCGAATGTACTGCGAGCGCCATGGCTTCCAGCTGCGGGAGCTGGACTTCCTGGAAGGGGATGAGGCGGGCATCAAGTCCGTCACCTTCGAGGTCAAGGGCGAAAACGCCTACGGCTACCTCAAGGCGGAGCGGGGCGTGCATCGGCTTGTGCGCATTTCGCCCTTTGACGCCGCGGCCAGGCGCCACACCTCCTTTGCCTTCCTGGATGTCATGCCCTGTCTGAACGACGACAACGAGATCGTCATCAACAACGACGATCTTCGCATCGACACCTATCGCTCCGGCGGCGCGGGCGGCCAGCACGTCAACCGCACCGACTCCGCCGTGCGCATCACCCACCTGCCCACGGGCATCGTGGTGCAGTGCCAAAACGAGAGAAGCCAGATCCAGAACAGGGAAACCGCCATGCGCATGCTCAAGGCCAGGTTGGCCGAGGTCAAGGAGCGGGAAGCCATGGAGAAGATGAGCGATATCAAGGGCGAGCTGAAGAAAATCGAATGGGGCAGCCAAATTCGATCCTATGTCTTCCACCCCTATTCCATGGTGAAGGACCACCGCACGGGCTACGAGGTGGGCTCCACCAGCGCGGTCATGGATGGGGACCTGGACGGCTTCATCACCGCCTATCTGCAAATGCTATAGCCCGTCCCTGTTCGGACGGACGCTGGAACATAAAGAAGGGGGGATCGCCATGCGCGCATTGGGCAGAACCAGCGCTTGGCTGGCCGGGATTTCGGCCTGGTTCCTGCTGCTTGCCAGCCTGCTTGGCGGCGTGTTCTTCCTCACCCACGCCTATGGCTTTTATGAGGTGGAGTACGCCAAGTACGACGCCGCCGCGGACATCGGCGTCAGCTATGAGGACCTCATGTCCATCACGGAGGGCGTGCTGGACTACCTCAACGGCAAGCGCGACAACCTGGACATGCAGGCCCAGATCAACGGGGAATGGACCGAGGTCTTTACCCAGAGGGAAAAGGACCACATGGTGGATGTGCTCGCCCTGGTGCGCCTTGGGCGCTGGGGCTTGGTGGTGAGCCTGCTGCTGGGCGGGGCGCTGCTGGCCCTGGCCATCGTGCTGGCGGCCCGTTCCCGCAGGGGGCGGCGCATGTGCGTCGGCTATTTGATCGGCGCAGGCTCCTTTCTGCTGGTCTTTGGGGCCATCGCCCTGTGCTTCGTGGTGGACTTCACCAAAGCCTTCTACATCTTCCACACCATCTTCTTCAGCAACGATCTGTGGATGCTGCCTTCGGATGCGGTGATGATCAAGATGGTGCCCCAGGCCTTCTTCTCCGATTGCGCGCTGCTGCTGGCGGGCTTTTTCGGCGGGTTTTTGCTGTTGAGCTGCGCGGCCGCCTTCGTGTGCGCCCTTTGTTTCAAAACCCCGCCCCCTCAGGAGGACCAGCCGATGCTTCGCCCCCGCCGCGGCCGGGACGGGGAAAGCTACTACCAGATCCGCGAGCGCTCCCAGGAGCGCCCGGCGGCGGACGAGATCTTTCAACGCTTGGGCCTGAAGGACGAGGAGCTGGAGGAGCTCCAGGTGGAGGCGGACGAGAAGCCCTTCGCTCCCACGCGGCCGGAGCCGCTCTCCGCCGCGACGGCGAGCGAGCAAGAACCCCCTACCCAGAAGCCCGCTGCGGACATGCCGGCCAAGACCAACCTGCGGCTGGAGATGAAGCTGGACCTGCGCATCCTCGAGACCGAAAACGGCCTGGAGCTGGTGCCCGATCCGGAAAAACCCCTGGACATTCGGGTGCACGCGGCCAAGGGCGAGCTGAGCATGTTGGTACAGGCCATGGAGAAGCAGGGCGATAGGATTTCCCTGCAGGCGCCGGGCCTGACCGACGCGGCCGCCTTGCGCCACCTGCGCGTCCAACCGCCGGCGGACAAGCCCCAGGCGGAATCCCCTTCCGCGCCGGCCGCGCCGGCCGCCCCGGCCGCGCCCGCTGCGCCGGATGCTCCACCCGCGCCGTCCGCACCGCTGGCCGAGGAGCATTCGCCCTCCGTGGAGGAATTGCTGGCGCGCATGAACGAGATGATGCGCGGCTATCCGCAGGATGAGGACCGGGGAGAGGGCGCTGGAAGATGAACAAACAGCCGACCATCCTTGCGATTGAAAGCTCCTGCGACGAGACGGCCGCCGCCGTGACCCGTGGGCGGCAGGTGCTTTCCAACGTAATCCTGTCCCAGGTAAAGACCCACGCCCTCTACGGCGGCGTGGTGCCGGAGATCGCCTCCAGGGCCCACGTGGAGGCCGTCGTTCCGGTGACCCGCGCGGCCTTGGAGCAGGCCGGCCTATGCCTGGAGGAAATCGATTGTATCGCCGTCACCTATGGGCCGGGCCTGGTGGGCGCGCTGCTTTGCGGCGTGTCCTATGCCAAGGGCTTGGCCTTTCAGGCCGGCAAGCCTCTGGTGGCCGTGCACCATATCGAGGGCCATATTTGCGCCAACTTCCTCAGCCACGAGGATCTGGAACCGCCGCTGCTGGCGCTGGTGGTGTCCGGCGGCCACAGCCACCTGGTGTTGGTGGAGGACTACGGCCGCCACGTCATCTTGGGCAAGACGCGCGACGATGCGGCGGGCGAGGCCTTCGACAAGGCGGCTCGGGTGCTTGGACTGCCCTACCCGGGCGGCCCCTCCATTGACCGCCTGGCCGAGCTGGGCGATCCCAAGGCGCTTCCCCTGCCAAGGGCCAGGACCGAGGGGCTCCATTACTCCTTTTCCGGCCTGAAGACGGCCCTGTTGCAGGCCGTGGCCCGGGAGGAGCGGGCGGGGCATTGCCTGCGCCAGGAGGACATCGCCGCCTCCTTCCGCCAGGCGGTGGTGGACCAGCTGCTGGAAAAGGCGGAGCTGGCCCTGGAGCAAACGGGCGTCCGGAGCTTCTGCCTGGCCGGGGGCGTGGCCTGCAATTGCCTTTTGCGCAGGCAGGCCGAGGCGCTATGCAGCCGGCGCGGCGTGCGCTTCTGCGCCCCGCCGCCC
>CALWRM010000018.1 GCA_944383925.1 uncultured Clostridia bacterium | reverse complement strand
CAGGCATAAAGGACGAACGGAGCCTTGGCCCGCTGCATGCGTTGCCGCACCGGAACCTGGAAGGGGCAGCGCGCCTCGCAAAGGGCGCGGGCGAGGGCGTTCGAGAGGCAGCCCTTTTGGAATCAGGAGACGGGGGTAGGCGTTCGCCCGCGAGGAAAACGCGCGCCGGCGTTCGGATGGAAAGCCGGCGCGACCCATATAGGCGGGCAGGATCAAACGCCGAACAAGGCCTTGGCCTGCTGCATGCGTTGCCGAACCGGAACCTGGAAGGGATAGCTCGCCTCGCAAAGGCCGCAGGCGAGGGCGTTCGAGAGGCAGCCCTTTTGGAATCGGGAGGCGGGGGAAGGCGTCCGCCCGCGCGCGGTTTTTAGAGGCAGGATCAAAGGCCGAACAGGGCCTTGGCCTGCTGCATGCGTTGCCGAACCGGAACCTGGAAGGGGCAGCGCTCCTCGCAAAGGCCGCAGGCGAGGCAATCGCCGGCGTGGGCCTCCAGCAGGCGGTAATGATCCAGCACGCTGGCCACGGGCTGGGCCTGTTGCTCGGCCAGGTCCAGGTATTTGTTGACCTGGGCGATGTCGATCCGGGCCGGACAGGGCAGGCAGTGGTTGCAGTACATGCAGCGGCCGGCCAGGGAATAGGCGGCCGTGGAGCCCAGGGCGGAGGAATAATCCAAGCTGGCCTCGTCCAAGGTTTCGTAGCGCAGGTAGTTCTCCACCTGCTCGGGGCTGGTGCAGCCCACCAGCACGCTGGCCACGCCGGGCCTATCCAGGGCGTAGCGGGCCAGCTGGGGCACGGTCAGCGCCGTGCCGAAGGGCGAGCTCTTGGCCTCCAGCAGCGCGCCTGCGCCCAGGGTCTTCATCACGGTGATGCCAACGCCCGAGGCCTCGCAACTGCGGTACAGCTCCGCGCGCACCGGGTTAACGCCCCGCAAGGTCTGGGCCTGGTAGGTCTCCCCCTTGAACAGATCGTCGATGAGGGTGGTCTCGTGCAGAAGGTCGTAGGCCGGATTGATGGAGAACATCAGCACGTCGATCAGGCCGCTGCGCACGGCCTCCAGGGCCACCTGGGCGTTGTGGGAGCTCATGCCCGTGGCGCGGATGCGGCCGGAGGCCTTGAGGGACTGGGCGTATTCCATCACGGGCCCCTTTTCGATGGCCCGCCAATCCTGCAAATCGTCCACGAAGTGGATCATGCCGATGTCCATGTACTCGGTGTTCAGCCGCCGGAGCAGGTCGTCAAAAAAGCGCCGGCACTGCTCCAGGTCGCGGGTTCTGGTGTATTGGCCGTCCAGCCAAGCCGAGCCGATGTGGCCCTGCACGGCCACCCGGTCGCGACGGTTGCCCAGGGCGCGGCCGATATTGGTGCGCACGTTGGGCTCGGACATGAACAGGTCCAGGATGTTGATGCCTCCGTCCAGGGCGGCGCCCACCACCTCGCGGATGAGCCCCTCGTCCTTGCCCTGCAGGTGTTCGCAGCCCAGCCCAAGCTCACTGACGGAAAAGCCCGCCTTGGGAAGTAAACGCTGGCGCATGACAGGGATCCCTCCTCTTTTTGCGTTGCTTTCCAGCAGTATACCACCCCTTGCCGGCGCTGACAAACCCCTTTTGCGCGTTTCGAAGCGCCCAACGCCTTGACAGGGCGAAAAGAATGGGGTATTGTGCAGCTACATGGCCGCGCCCTTGGCGCGGGCGAGGGACGAACGGCGCCGGGATCGACCGCCCGGGCGCGCCCAAAGAGGGGGAGGCGAGGACATGCGCCGACGGACGGGGAGCGGGCTTTGGACCCGCAACTTCACCATCTTGACCCTTGGCACGGTGGTTTCCATGTTGGGCAACGCCATCAGCGGCTTTGTGGTGGGTCTGATGGCCCTGGACTTCACGGGCTCGGTGTTTCTGATGGTCCTGGTCAACGTGGTATACAACCTGCCGCGGGTGCTGCTGCCGGCCCTGGCCGGCCCCTATTTGGATCGCTTTTCCAGGGTGCGGGCCATCTATAGCCTGGACTTTCTTTCCGCGGGCATCTATGCGCTGCTGGCCGGGCTGCTGTACACCGGTTGGTTTCGGTATTGGCTCATGCTGCTGGCCGCGCCGGTGCTCGGCGCCATCGACAGCGTGTATGCCACCGCCTACGACAGCCTCTTCCCCACCCTGGCCTCCAAGGAAAACCTGCCAAAGGCCTACTCGGTGTCCTCGCTGATCACGCCCCTGGCCTCGGCGATGGTGCCGGTGGCCGCCTATCTGTACGAGCGCATGGGCCTGGCGCCCATGTTCGCCATCAACGCCGCCAGCTTCCTGGCCGCGGCCCTGTTCGAAACGCGGATCCGCGTGCGGGAGGAACACCTGGACCGGCCGCGGGAGGCCGTCCGGCTGCGCGGCTATGTGGAGGACCTGGTCCAGGGCGCGCGCTATATCCGCGCAGAGCGCGGGCTGCAGGCTATCGCCGGCTACTACACCCTCAACGCCCTGCTGGGCGCCTGCTCGCTGCTGACGCTGCCCTATTGCAAGGCCACCCCGGGCCTTGGCGTGCAGTGGTACACCTATGTGGCCGGCTGGTGGGCGGCTTGGCCCAGTACCGGTTCCGGGTTCCCCTGGGGCGGCGCTTTGCAGCGGCGCTTTGCGTCTATGCCCTTGGCAGCGCCCTGGATGGCCTCTGCCTGTTTACCCCCCTGCCGGCGATGATGGCCTTGAGCTTCCTGACCGGCGCGGGCTACGTCACCTCCTACAACATCCGCATGTCCGCCTCCCAGGCCTATGTGCCCAACGAGCTGCGGGGCCGCTTCAACGGGGCCTTCGCCATGTTCACCACCCTGGGCGGCGTGGTGGGCCAGCTGGCGCTGGGCGCCCTTGGCGACGTGTTCAATGGCCGGTTGCTGATCGCCGCCTGCATGGGGCTCAACGGCGTGGCCGGCCTGTGGCTGTTGTTGAGGAACCGCCGCGCCGTGCGCCTGGTTTACGACGAGGGCAAGACGGCGCGGGCCTGAGGGCACAAAGGAAACGGCCCCGTTCCATCGGAACGGGGCCGCGAAGGGTTTTGGGGGCCTATTCGAAGTCCAGGGCCTGGTTTTTCGCAGCGGATTCCAGGGCCAGCTCGATGACGCGCAGCACGCGCATGACCTGCTCGTTCTTCACGAGGATGTCCGCCTTGCCCTCCAGGTAGTCGAAGACGTTGGCGTAATACTCCCGCGGGTTGGACTGGATGCGGGGGATGGGGAGCTCCTCCACGGAGTTGCCGTCCCGGGGGGCCATGGTCTTGGTCAGGCCGGAAGCCGCCTCGATGGGCTTGGCGTCCTTGTCCTCCCAGGAGTGCAGCTTGACCACCTTGCCCTCCATGTCCCAAAAGCCGATGATGGCGGTGCCCTGGTCGCCGGCCATGTACCACATGGGCAGGGAGATGAAGTTGCAGGTGCCCACCTCGATGTGGGCGGTCATGCCGCTTGCAAAGGTGAGCAGCAGCTTAAAGCCGTCGTCCACCTCCTTGTTGGTCACATGGGTGCACTGGCAATAGATCTTCTTGATCTTTTCATCCGTCAGCTGGAGCATCTGGTCGATCAGGTGCACGCCCCAGTCGTAGAGCATGCCGCCGCCGAACTCCTTCTTGCCGCGCCAGTCGCCGGGGATGCCGCGGCCGCCCAGCACGCGGGACTCGATGTTGAACACCTCGCCCAGGGCCTTTTCGCGGTAGAGCTGCTTCATGACCAGATACCCCTCGTCCCAGCGGCGGTTCTGGTGCACGACAAAGAGCTTGCCCGTCTCCTTGGAGACCTTGATCACCTCGGCCAGCTCCGCGCAGCCCACAGTGGCCGGCTTTTCGCAGATGACGTTCTTGCCGGCGCGCATGGCCAGGATGGCGATGTCCTTGTGCAGGTGGTTGGGGGTGGCGATAAGAACGATCTCCACGCTTTCGTCCGCCAGCACATCGGCCAGGCTTTCATAGGTCCGATACCCCATGGATCTGGCGTAATCCTGCCTCGCGGGGTCGATGTCGTAGGTGCCGACAAGGTTTGCGCGCTTTTCGGCCGTCAACCATTTCGCATGGCCGGAGCCCATGCCGCCAAGACCAACGATCGCAACGTTGTGCTTATCCATCTTGCTTGACTTCCTCCCTTAACAATCCCGCAGCGGCGCTCGCCGCAACCGCCAGGTTTCACTCCAATTATACAAGTTTTTAGACAAAAAGCAAGCGCGCGGCGCGCAATCCGGCAAGGACGCTTGGCTCTGCAACGGAAGGGCCCCAAAGGGCGTTTAAATTTTGTTTCGACGCCTTGCCTCGACAGGAAAGCGCGGGACAGAAAAAGAATTAGAAAAGGACGAGTTTTGTCTTTCGTGAATCTGCGCG
>CALWRM010000017.1 GCA_944383925.1 uncultured Clostridia bacterium | reverse complement strand
GGACGCGCGTCGGCCCCTCCCAACAAGAGGCGGCGGCCCCTTGGACGGGCCGCCGCTTTCTGGCGTCGCTTAAGCTTTTTTACGCCTAGGTGGGCTGCTCCTTGCACAGGGCCAGCTCCACGCGGCGGGCGCTGGGGTCCACGCCCTCCACGCGCACCTGCAGGCGCTGGCCGAGGCGGTACAGCTTGCGCCGCCGCTCGCCCACTAGCAGGTAATTCTTCTCGTCGTAGACGTAGTAGTCGTCGTCCAGGCCGGAGATATGCACCAGGCCCTCCACGGTGTTGGGCAGGGTGACGAACAGCCCAAAGCCCGTAACGCCCGTGACCACGCCCTCCGCCTCCAGGCCCACATGGCGCTGCATATAGCGGCACTTGAGAAGGTCGTCCATGTCGCGCTCGGCCTCCAGGGCGCCGCGCTCCTGGTCAGAGCAGCGCTTGGCCACCTCCTCCAGGCCCTTGCGGTAGGGGTCCAGCGGGCGGGCGGCGTGCTCGGCCTTGAGCACCCGGTGCACGAACAGGTCCGGATAGCGGCGAATGGGGGAGGTGAAGTGGCAGTAGTCCTTGGCGGCCAGACCGAAATGGCCCAGGTTGTTGGGGAAATAGCGCGCCTTTTGCAGGGTGCGCAGCATCACCTGGGAGATCACGTCCGCCTCCGGCTTGCCCTGGCAAGCCTTGAGCACGGCCTGCAGGGCCTTGGGATGCACCTGACCGCCCTTGCGGCCCTTGAGGCAATAGCCAAGGCTTTGCAGGAAGGCCGCGAAATCCTGGAGCTTGTCCGGGTCGGGCTGCTCGTGCACCCGGTAGAGGAAGGGCAGGGCGTTGGCCTGGGCGTGGGCGGCCACGGTCTCGTTGGCCAGGAGCATGAACTCCTCGATCATGCGGTTGGCCAGGCCCCGCTCGGCCCGCTGGATGTCCTGCGGCTCGCCGTCCGGCCCCATCACGATGGCCGATTCCGCCACATCCAGATCCAGGGCGCCGCGCTTATCCCGGCGCCGGTTGAGCACCAGGTACAGGGCCTCCATCTGCTTGAGGGCGCGGAACTGCTCCTCCAGGCCGGTCCTGTCGCCGCCCTCCAGGGCCCGGCTCACGTCCTCGTAGACCAGGCGCGCCTTGGAGCGGATCACGCTGGGCTCGATGGCATAGGAAAGCAGCTGGCCCTGGCGGTCCACGTCCATGATGCAGGATAGGGTCAGCCGGTCCACGCCGGGGTTGAGGGAGCAGATGCCGTTGGACAGCTCCTCGGGCAGCATGGGCAACACCAGGCCCGGGAAGTAGACGGAGGTACCCCGCTTCAAGGCCTCGGCGTCCAGCAGGCTGCCGCGCCGCACGTAGTGGCTCACGTCGGCGATGTGCACGCCAAGGCGCCAGCCCTCCTCGGTCTCCTCGATGGAGACCGCGTCGTCAAAGTCCTTGGCGTCCCGGCCGTCGATGGTGAAGCAGTTGATGGCGCGCAGGTCCAGCCGGCGGGAGAGGTCCTCCCCATCCAGGCTTTGGGGCGTGCGGGCGGCCTCGTCCTGCACGTTGTGGGGGAAGGTCTCGGAGAGGTGGTGCAGCCGGATGAGGGAGAGCAGCTCGGCCCGGGGCTCGCCGCTGCGGCCCAAGACCTCCAGCACCCGGCCGGCGGGGCTGCGGGTGGCGCTGCCATAGCGGGTGATGCGCGCCAGCACCTTGTCGCCGTCCTTGGCGCTGCCGGCGTCCCGCTGGGGGATGCGGATGTCCACGCAGATGCGGCCGTCGTCGGGCACCACGAAGCCGTCGGCCCCGTCCAGCTCAAAGCGGCCCACCAGCACCTCGTTGGCCCTGGCCAACACCGTCTGCACCTCGCACTCCCGCCTTTCGCCCGGCAGGGGGCGGGCCAACACCGTGTCCCCGTTGAGGGCGCCGTTCATGGCGTCGGAAGCGATGTATAGGTCCGGCTCGCCGTCGGAGCGGATCAGGAAGCCGAACCCCCGGCGGTGGCCCTGCACCACGCCGGTGACCAGGCCCAGCTGGGAGGGGTAGGCATAGCGGCCCTTGCGGGTGAGGACCAGCTGGCCCTCCCGGCAAAGGTCCTGCAGCAGGGGCTGAAGCGTGGCCGCCTCCAGATTCAGAAAGGAGCTCAGGGCCTGCAAATCCATGGCCCTGCTTTGCGAAAGAGCCTGAAACAGCCTGGCCTTTAGATCGATGGTTTCTTGCATGGCGGTACTCTCCTTAAAACAAGCGTCTTGCACAATCGTCCTTGTCCCGTTGCCGCCCGCGCGGGCAGGCCTCTGCGTTTAAGTTCAGTATACCATGGAAGGAAGCGCCTTGGAAGCCGCCGCGAAAATTTGGACGGCGCGGCGCAAAAAAAGCGCGCCGCCCGAAAAGGCAGGTGTTCGTAAGACAGTTAACAGCCACCATGGTTCGAACCGCGGTGGCTGTTCTTGTATTTTTCCTTGAGATGTACTCTGTAAAGGGTGGGTTCTCCCATCTACAACGAAATGACTGACGGCTCATTTGTGGTAGAATGGCGGCAGGCGGAAAGGGGCGATGCAGGCAGAGAGTAGCAGGACGAACAGCGACCGTCAAGGCTAAAATGAACGGGCTTGCGCCGGGCCTTGACCACCATTGTCCGTCCTGCTGGTGGGTAGACAAGAGGTACGACAGCCCAAAGTGCCGCCGCACCTCTGATTGTTATTTCATCAAAAACTGGAATTTCAATAACAATAATGAGTGTCCTAACTTGAAAATTGCTCACCATCAGCAACGTCAATATAGCTAAAACTGTCTGAATTTTCAGAAATAAATACTAAATCAGAACCATCCACATGGAAATAATAGTTTCTCGTTTTAGTTTGTGATTCAGTATCCGACAGGTGCAATATGTCCCCATCTAATGTCCAATTTCCCATGCCAATATAACTGCTCAAAAGACCCTCATAATAGGAAAATGTACCGTCATCCATAATTGTGATTGTAAAATCACCGCCAAATCCATCTTTTTGATAGGTGTAAGTTCTGCCAGTAATATCACTTTCTTTAATTGAACCCGTTTCAGCGCAACCTGCCAAAAGGCACGATATAGTAAAGAACAAAGCCAAACATACTGTTCTAAACTTCTTCATAACGATCTCCTTTCAGCATAATGGTAATTTTTCGGGTCGTTCAAGTCCCTTTCTTAAATTATACTCTAACAGCGGTAATATAGCAAGGAGCGATTGTCTTTTCTCAAGGGAGTAGTCCAAGGGAGCACTTACTCACCACTAGCTAAAGCTGGCGGTGGTACTGCCTAACGGCAGTCGTGCGCTCTCCGAGGAGGACGAAGGAACAGAGGAAAACCCACGCCAATCCGGTGGGCGTAGGTGTCCTTTTTCGGCTCAGTTTATCCTCTCTCAGCGGGGCGACAAAACTGCCCGAAAAGAAAACGAACTTTTCGGAGAAAACACCCTTGACAAATCTGCTTTTGTTATGTGATAACATAAAATTAAACGGACCTACAAATCGGAAGTTGTAGAGGTAATTATCAATGAGAAATATTTACGATAATAGTGAATTTTTTGCCGCATATGCGGAAATGGGAAGAAGCAAAGATGGTCTGAAAGCTGCTGGAGAGTGGCATCAGTTGCAACCGTTATTCCCTAAATTACAGGGAAAAAA
>CALWRM010000016.1 GCA_944383925.1 uncultured Clostridia bacterium | reverse complement strand
GGCGGGCCAGCAGCAGCAGGCCCACCGCGTTGCCGCGGAGGGGTTCATAGTCGGCCTGCGCGTGGCGGGCGGCCACGCCCACGCGGTCGCAGGCGGGATCGGTGGCGATGAGCAGGTCGGCGCCCTGCTCCTTGGCGGTTTGGATGCCCAGGGCCAAGGCCTCCGGCAGCTCCGGATTGGGCTTGGGGCAGGTGGGGAAGCGGCCGTCCGGCAGGCGTTGGGCCTCCACCACGGTCAGGCGGCCCACGCCGATTCTGGAAAACACCTCGCTCACCGGAACAAGCCCCGTGCCGTTTAAGGGGGTATAGACCAGGTTCAGCTCCGTGGCAGGCAGGCTTTCCACCCGGCGGGAGAGGGTTTTTTGGATGAAGTCCTCGAACACGGACTGGGGGATGGTCTCCAGCAGGCCGCGTTGGCGGGCTTGAGGCTCGGACAGCCAGCCCAGCTGCTCGTAGGACACCCGGTCGATGCAATCGGTGATCTGCGCGGCCACGTGGTCGGTGATCTGGCAGCCGTCCGGGCCATAGACCTTGTAGCCGTTGTATTGGCTGGGGTTATGGCTGGCGGTGATGACCACGCCCGCGTCGCAACCCAGGGCGCGCACCGCAAAGGAAAGCATGGGTGTGGGCATCAGGGAGCCGTAGACCAGGGCGCGCAGGCCCTTCTTGGCCAGCACGCCGGCGGTGACGTAGGCAAAGTCCCTGGAGCAGAGCCTGGAGTCGTAGGCGATGGCCACGGAGCGCCCGCCCGCTTGCAGCAGGTAGTCCGCCAGGCCCTCGCTGGCCCTGGCCACGGTGTACTCGTTCATGCGGTTGGAGCCCACGCCCAGGGTGCCGCGCAGGCCGCCCGTGCCGAAGGCCAGCTCCTGGGAGAAGCAGCGCAGGGTTTCCTCCTCGTCTTGCGCAATCAAAAGGGCGGCCGCCCGCGTCCTTTCGTCAAAGACGGGGCAGTCGCACCACAGCCTTGACCGCGCCTGTGCGCTCATGGTCAAGGCCGCTCACCCTCCTTTTCCAGGAAGGCCAGGTTTTGGGCAATTAGGCCGCAGCGCTGCTTGACGCAATCCACGGAACGCAGCGGGTCCTTGGGGGTGTTGAAGGCGTAGTCCACCAGCTTTTCCACGGTGGTGGTGGCCACGTGCATGCGGGTGTCGGAGGAGGCGTAGTAGATGTACACCTTGCCGTCGTGCACGATGTTGCCGTTGGCAAAGGTCACGTTGGAAACGTCGCCCACCCGCTCCTCGCCGCGGGGTCCCAGGAACATGCCGGACGGCTCGGCGATCACCTTGGAGGGGTCCTTGAGGTCCGTGGCGAACACGTAGAGCACGTAGCGCAGGCCGGCGGCGGTGTTGCGCACGCCATGGGCGATGTGGATCCAACCCCGGTCGGTCTTGATGGGCACGCCGCCGGCGCCGTTCTTGGCCTCGGTGATGGTGTGGTAGCGGCGGATGGAGGTCATCTTCTCCTCGTCGATGACGGCGTGGGTGATGTCGTCGCAAAGGCCAAAGCCGATGCCCGAGCCGGAGCCGGTGTCGATGAAGCCGTCCATGGGCCTGGTGTAGAAGGCGTACTTGCCGTTGACGAACTCCGGATGCAGCACCACGTTGCGCTGCTGGGGCGAGTGCAGGGTGACCAGGTTGGGCAGGCGCTCCCAGGTCTTGAGGTCCTTGGTGCGCACAATGCCCGCGGCGGCCACGGCCGCGGAGAGGTCGGGGTCGGACTTGTCCTTGCTTTCCGAGCAGAACACGCCGTAAATCCAGCCGTCCTCATGCTGGGTGACGCGCATGTCGTAGCAGTTGGTCTCCTCGGGCTCGGTGTCGGGGAACACGCAAGGGTAGTCCCAGAAGCGGAACCCGTCGATGCCGTTGTCGGACTCGGCCACGGCGCAGAAGGACTTGCGGTCGTTGCCCTCCACGCGGGCCACCAGGCAGAACTTGCCGTTGAGGTAGATGGCGCCGGCGTTGAGCACGGCGTTGACGCCCAGGCGCTCCATGAAGTGGGGGTTGGTCTGGGGGTTCAGGTCGTACTTCCAGAAAAGGGGGATGTGGTCCCGGGTGAGCACGGGATCCCTGTAGCGGTCATAGATGCCGTTGTAAAAATCGGATTTTTCGTTTTTTCGGGCAAAGAGCTTGTCCTGCTTTGCCTTTTCGACATAATAGTTTGGATGAAGCATGGGCGAAAAACCTCCCTGTCTCTTGGGCGTCCGCCGCGCCGGTCTGTGGACGGCAAAACAACGCCAGGATATTGTTATTGTATCGCCTGGCGGGAAGGCTTGTCAAGGCAAGGGCGCCGGCCAGGTTTGTGCAGTTGTTTATTCGCCGTTTTCACAAAAGCCCGGCGGAGCAATGCCGCAGCTTCCACAATCCTTTCCCCGAAGGCAAGGCCCCGCTTGACAGGCAAAAGCCGCCCAACGTATCATGAAGGCGTGCAGGCCGCTGCCGGCCTGACAGAGACAGAACAAAAGGGGGAACGGACTTATGAAAATGGGCCTGGGTTTTTACCCGCATATCTACACGCCGAACAACCTTGATTTTGCCAAGCAGATTGGCGTCAGCCACGTGATGATTCACATACCGGATGAAAAGATGCTTCCCTCCTCCAAGGAAGGCTATTGGTCCTACGAGGACCTGAAAGCCCTGCGCCAGCAGGTGGAGTCCCATGGTCTGAAGCTGGAGGCCATCGAAAACTTCCAGCCCCAGCACTGGTACAAGATCCTCACCGACGCCCCGGATAAGCAGGTTCAGATGGACCTTGTCAAGCGTACCATCCAGAACATGGGCAAGGCGGGCATCCCCATCATGGGTTACAACTTCTCCCTGGCCGCCGTGGCCGGCAGAAAGATGCTGCCCTGCGCCAGAGGCGGGGCCGTTGGGCCGGTGTACGATGTGGCCGAGGACGAAAACTTCCACAAGCCGCTGCCCAATGGTTTTGTCTGGGGAACCCAGGTGGAGGAAGCCCAGGGCGACATGGGCGAGATCTCCCTGGAGGAGATGTGGGCCCGCTACGATTATTTCATGAAGGAGATCCTGCCCGTGGCCGAGAGCGCCGGCGTGAAGATGGCCATCCATCCGGACGACCCGCCCGTGCCCGTGATGCGCCAGGTCAACCGGCTGATGGTTTCCATCGAACGCTACGACGAGGGCTTGCAAAAATACCCAAGCCCCTCCAACATGGTGGAGTTTTGCCAAGGCACCTTCTCGGAAATGCCCTTTGGCAAGGACTATGTGTACCAGGCCATCGACCACTTCACTAAGCTCAACAAGATCGCCTATGTTCACTTCCGCAACGTGCGCGGCCAGCTGCCCACCTATTACGAGGAATTCATCGACGCCGGCGACGTGGACATGATCCGCGCGCTGACCATCTATAAGAAGAACGGCTTTGGGGGTATGATCATCCCCGACCACGTGCCCAACTGCCCGGTGGCCGAGCCCTGGGTGACGGGCGTGGCCTATGCCATCGGCTACATGCGCGCCCTTTGCAAGGCCCTGGAGATCCCCCTGGAATAAGGCGCGAAGGAAAAAAGGGCCGCCGGCCGCGGACGCGGCAGGCGGCCCCTTGGCGGGCCTTAGGCCTTGGCCTGGGGAGATTCGGGGCTGAGCTGCATGAACTCGATCTTGTTGCCGTCCGGGTCCGTGGCCCAGCACTGCCAGTTGGTGTCCAAGCCCTGCTTGGGGGCGATGTCCACGGGCCAGCCGGCGGCCAGCAAGGCCTTTTCCACCTCGAAGATGTCCTCCACATGCAGGCACAGGTGGGCGAAGGAACCTTCCACCACGCCGCCCTCGTAGTCGTAGAACAGCTCCAGGAACTGTCTGGGCGCCACCTTCAGGTACTCGATGCAGCGCTTGCCGTCCACATCCAGGGAGAAGGCCTTTTCCATGCCGAGCACGCCGCAATAGAAGGCCAGGGATTTTTCCATGTCGTGGCAGCGCAGCGCCAGATGACCAATGCCTTCAATCTTCATCAAAACAACCTCCTCATCGCCCTATACGGGGTGTTTTTCCCTTTTAGTATACGCCCCGTCGGCAGCTTTCGCAAGAGCCTGGCGGGGGGAAGGGGCCTTGGGCCCTTGCTTGCAAAGGAGCATAGCCTATGAACGAAAAGCAAGCCTTGTTGCAGGCCGCAAGGTCGGCCTTGCGGGAGCTGGAAGCGGTGTTTCAGGCCGTGGACGAGCAAGCGCTGGAGGAGCTGTTGGACAGGCTCCAGCAGGCCCGGCGGGTGTTCCTAACGGGCGCCGGGCGGGAGGGCATCGCCACCCGGGGCTTTGCCATGCGCCTGACCCATCTGGGCAAGCAGGCGCACTGGCTCATGGACGACACCACCCCCGCCATGGGGCCGGGGGATCTGTTTCTCTGCGTCAACGGCTCCGGCTGCATTGCCTCCATCGACGGGACCCTGGAGCGTGCGCGCGCGACCGGGGCCTCCATTCAAATCGTCACCGGCTCGCCCTGCTCCTTGCAAGGCGCCCAGAAGGATGGGGTGTTCTTTCTGCCGGCGGCCGTGTACAAGGGACGCGACAAGCGGGTCGTGCCCTCCGGCCAGCCCATGGGCAACCTCTTTGAGCAGGCGCTGTTCCTGTTCTTCGACCTTTGCGCGGTGCGGCTGGCCGAGCGGATGGGCCTGAGCTACGCCCAGATGGAGGCGCGGCATCGGAACATAGAATAGGCAACCCCAAGCGCAGGCGCAAGAAAGGCCCCCTTCCCCAACGGGAAGGGGGCCTTTGACGGCCGTAAAGCGCCCGGGCTTACAGCTCGGCGAAGTACTTGATGGTGCGGACCATCTGGCTGGTGTAGGAGTTCTCATTGTCGTACCAGGACACGACCTGCACCTGATAGGTGTCGTCGTCGATCTTGGCGACCATGGTCTGGGTGGCGTCGAACAGGGAGCCAAAGCGCATGCCGATCACATCGGAGGAGACGATCTGCTCCTCGGTGTAGCCGAAGGACTCGGAAGAGGCGGCCTTCATGGCGGCGTTGATGGCGTCCTTGGTCACGTCCTTGCCCTTGACGACGGCCACCAGGATGGTGGTGGAGCCGGTGCACACGGGCACGCGCTGGGCGGAGCCGATGAGCTTGCCGTTCAGAGCGGGGATCACCAGGCCGATGGCCTTGGCGGCGCCGGTGGAGTTGGGAACGATGTTCTGCGCGCCGGCGCGAGCGCGGCGCAGGTCACCCTTGCGCTGGGGACCATCGAGGATCATCTGGTCGCCGGTGTAGGCATGCACGGTGGTCATGATGCCGGAGACGATGGGGAAGTTGTCGTTGAGGGCCTTGGCCATGGGAGCCAGGCAGTTGGTGGTGCAGGAGGCGGCGGAGATGATCTGATCGTCCTTGGTCAGCTCGGTCTCGTTCACGGAGTAGACGATGGTCTTGAGATCATTGCCAGCGGGGGCGGAGATGACGACCTTCTTGGCGCCGGCGTTGATGTGGGCCATGGACTTTTCCTTGGAGGTGTAGAAGCCCGTGCACTCCAGAACGACATCCACGCCCAGCTTGCCCCAGGGAGCGTCGTTGGCGTCCTTGGCGGTGTAGATCTCGATTTCCTTGCCGTCCACGATGATGGAGTGGTCCGTGGAATCAACGGTGTGCTTGTTCTCGCCGAAAACGCCGAGGAAGGAACCCTGAGCGGTGTCGTACTTGAGCAGATGGGCCAGCATCTTGGGGCTGGTCAGATCGTTGATGGCAACGACGTCATAGCCCTCGGCGTCGAACATCTGGCGGAAAGCCAGACGACCAATGCGGCCAAAACCATTGATAGCAACCTTAACGGCCATATGAAAAACCTCCTTAAAATGAAGTCAAAGGTGTACATGTCTATTTTAGACCAAAGAGTAAAGGAAAACAAGGGCGACGGCCAGTTATGACATTTTTTTAACCTATACAGGAGGGAGCTTCGGCTCAAATCAGGTTCTGGGGGTTTAGGCATTGCAGCTCCTCGGGCACGAACAGGCCGTCCTTGCGCACGAGAAGGTCGTCGAACCAGATTTCGCCCCCGCCGTATTCGGGCGTCTGGATGCAGACCAGATCCCAGTGCCGGGCGCTCTTGTTGCCGTTGAAGCAGTTGTCGTAGGCGGCGCCTGGCGTGAAATGGAAGGAGCCGGCGATCTTTTCGTCGAAGAGGGTGTCCTTCATGGGCTTGGTGATGTAGGGATTGACGCCCAAGGCGAACTCGCCGACATAGCGCGCGCCCTCGTCGGTGTCCAGGAGCTTGTTGACCCGCGCGCTGTCGTTGGCCGTGGCGGCCACGACCTTGCCGTCCCGAAACTCCAGGCGGATGTTTTCAAAGGTGAAGCCCTCCTGCAGGGAAGGGGTGTTGTATTGCAGGACGCCGTTGACGGAATCGCGCACCGGGGCGGTGAAGATTTCGCCGTCGGGGATGTTGCATTCCCCGGCGCAAGGGCAGGCGGGCAGGCCGCGAATGGAGAAGCGAAGGTCCGTGCCCGGGCCGAGGATGTGCACCCGGTCGGTGCGCTCCATCAGGGCCTTGAGGGGCTCCATGGCCCGGCCCATCTTGGCGTAGTCCAGGCAGCAGACGTTGAAGTAGTAGTCCTCGAAGGCCTCGGTGGAGCTGTTGGCGCTCTGGGCCATGGCGGGGGTGGGATAGCGCAGCACCACCCAACGGGTGTTGGAAACGCGCTTTTGCAGGTGCACGGGGCCCTGGTAGAGCCGGGAATAGAGCTCCAGCTGGCTGGCGGGCACGTCGGCCAGCTCCGCCGCGTTGTCGCCAGCGCGCACGCCGATGTAGCAGTCCATCTGGTCCATCGCAAAGCCGTCCGCCTGGGCCATGACGTCCAGCTGGGCCGCCGTGGCGTTGCGGACCAGGGAGCGGGTCACGGCCGGATCCCGCAACCATACCAGGGGAGAGCCGCCCGCCGCGGCCACCTCCTCCACCAGCAGGCAGACAAATTCCCGGGCAAGCCCCGTGTTTTCGATCAGCACGCGGTCGCCCTTCTTCACCTTGACGGAGTGGTTGACCAGGTTGTGGGCCAGGGTTACCAGCCGAGGATCCTTCATGCGCGTTCCTTCCTTTCCTTTGTATCGGCGTGTCGGACGATGGGCGGTATGGGGCGCTGCGGCCGCCCGAGCGGCGCGGCGTCAGGGTTGGTACTTATCCACCTGCACGCCGGCCTCGGCCAGCAGCTCCTTGGAAAACTCGTCGGGGTAGTCGTGCCGGTAGACGACGCGGGCGATGCCAGCGTTGATGATGAGCTTTGCGCAAATGACGCAGGGGCTGTAGGTCACGTACAGCGTGGCGCCCTGCACGCTTACGCCCATGCGGGCCGCCTGGATGAGGGCGTTTTGCTCGGCGTGGACCGCGTAGCAGAGCTCGGCCCGGGTGCCCGAGGGAATTCCCAACTTCTGGCGCAGGCACTCGCCCCGCTCCACGCAGGGTTTTACGCCCTGGGGAGCGCCGTTGTAGCCGGTGGTGAGGATGCGCTTGTCGCGCACGATCACCGCGCCCATCTTTCGGTCCGTCTTCCAGCAGCTGGCCCAGCCGGAGATGGTATCGGTCATTTCCATAAATCGATGGTCCCACTTGGTCCATTCCATAGGCTCGTACCCCCTTTGCGCGCGAAGGCCCGAAAGACCACGGGCCGGGCATTTTCTTAAGTATACGGCTGGAAAAACTCCCTGTCAATTTTCCGTGGGGATGCAAGGGACGGGTTGAAAACCAAAAATAGAAGAAAACAAGAGAAAACAAAAGGATTAACTATAATTAATGAGAAAAACTTAAAAAATCAGAGTTATAGGCGGAATACATGCGATTTTTTCGGAAATAAGGATTTGCGACATTTCCGACGCCGCGTTAAACTAATACCCGTGATTAGCACTCGGTTTAAGTGAGTGCTAACAAAGCCTTTGAGATGATGAGAAGCAACGACAAGGAGGCAAACATCATGAACATCAAGCCTTTGGGCGATCGTGTGGTTTTGAAAAACGTTGAGGCCGAGGAGACCACCAAGTCCGGCATCGTTCTGCCCGGCACCGCCAAGGAGAAGCCCCAGATGGCCGAAGTGGTGGCCGTGGGCCCCGGCGGCATGGTGGACGGCAAGGAAGTGAAGATGGAAGTTTCCCTTGGCCAGAAGGTGATCTACTCCAAGTATGCGGGCACCGACGTTAAGCTGGACAAGGAAGAGTACATCATCGTCCGCCAGAGCGACATCCTGGCCGTGATCGAATAAGAGAGATCGTAAGGAACAAACCCAACGCATTGCATGGCGAATAGATTTGGAGGTTGAAGGAAAAATGGCAAAGCAGCTTAAGTACGGCGAGGAAGCCCGCCGTTCTCTGGAGACCGGCGTAAACGTGCTGGCCGATACCGTGAAGATTACCCTGGGGCCCAAGGGCCGCAACGTGATGCTGGACAAGAAGTATGGCGCGCCCCTGATCACCAACGACGGCGTGACCATCGCCAAGGAAATCGAGCTGGAAGACCCCTTTGAGAACATGGGCGCCCAGCTGGTGAAGGAAGTTGCCACCAAGACCAACGACGTTGCCGGCGACGGCACCACCACCGCGACCTTGCTGGCCCAGGCCATCATCCGCGAGGGCCTGAAGAACGTGGCCGCGGGCGCCAACCCCATGCAGATTAAGCTGGGCATCTCCGCCGCTTGCGACGTGGCCGTGGAAAGCCTGAAGAAGATTTCCAAGCCCATCGATTCCAAGAACGCCATCGCCCAGGTTGCGGCCATTTCCGCCGGCGACCCCGCCGTGGGCCAGTGGATTTCCGACGCGATGGAGAAGGTCGGCAACGACGGCGTCATTTCCGTGGAGGAGTCCAAGACCGCCAACACCGAGCTGAAGATCGTGGAAGGCATGCAGTTCGACCGCGGCTATTGCTCCCCCTACATGGTCACCGACAACGACAAGATGGAGGCGGTTCTGGACAACCCCTACATCCTGATCACCGATAAGAAGATTTCCAACATTCAGGACCTGCTGCCCGTGCTGGAGCAGATCGTGCAGGCCGGCAAGAAGCTCTTGATCATCGCCGAGGACATTGAGGGCGAGGCCCTGGCCACCCTGATTGTCAACAAACTGCGCGGCACCTTCACCTGCGTGGCCGTCAAGGCCCCTGGCTTCGGCGATCGCCGCAAGGCCATGCTGCAGGATATCGCCATCCTGACCGGCGGCCAGGTGATCTCCGAGGAGGTTGGCCTGGAGCTGAAGGACACCACCATCGAGCTGCTGGGCACCGCCCGCACCGTGCGCGTGGATAAGGACTACACCACCATCGTGGAAGGCGCCGGCCATCCTTCCGACATCAAGGCCCGCGTCAACTCCATCCGTGCACAGATCGAGGAGACCACCTCCGATTACGACAAGGAGAAGCTCCAGGAGCGCCTGGCCAAGCTGGCCGGCGGCGTGGCCGTCATCCAGGTTGGCGCTGCCACCGAGGCCGAGATGAAGGAGCGCAAGCTGCGCATCGAGGATGCCTTGGCTGCCACCCGCGCTGCTGTGGAAGAGGGTATCGTGCCCGGCGGCGGCGTTGCCCTGCTGCGCGCCATCCCCGACGTGGCCGAGCTGGTGAAGAAGTCCAGCGGCGATATGCGCACCGGCGCCCAGAGCGTGCTGCGCGCCCTGGAGGAGCCCGTCCGTCAGATCGCCATCAACGCCGGCCTGGAAGGCTCCGTGATCGTGGAGAAGGTCAAGGCCCGCAGGGAGGTCAACTACGGCTTCGACGCCCTGAAGGGTGAGTATGGCGACATGGTGGAAAAGGGCATCATCGATCCTACCAAGGTGGCCCGTTGCGCGCTGCAGAATGCCAGCTCCATCGCTGCCATCCTGCTGACCACCGAGTCCTTGGTGTGCGACCTGCCGGAGAAGAATCCCCCGGTCGCTGCCCCCGCACAGCCCCCGATGTATTAAAAAAAATAAGTCCTAGGGACACGAAAAAGGGCCAGGAGCGAAGCTCCTGGCCCTTTTTCGTGTCCCTGTCTGGGCGCCCGGGGGGCCCGAAGG